>JBMYXX010000321.1:0-3266 GCA_049608805.1 Flavobacteriales bacterium
CAGATGCCGAATTTGTGGAGGTGTTTAACACATCATCAAACTACATTGATTTAACTGGTTGGAAAATTGGAGACGCTTCTTCTACAGGAACAATTGGTGCTCATGTAATTGGGCCATCAGAATACGCCTTGCTTATTGCAACTGCCGATACAACCCTTTTTGCGTTTTACGATAACGTAGTTACAGTTACATCTTTTCCTTCGTTAAATAACGCTGGAGATGATATTATTCTACTTAATGACAGCGAAAATATGATAGACCAACTGAGCTACGATTTAACGTGGTATCAAGATGCTGATAAGGAAGGTGGCGGGTATTCAATTGAGCAGATAAATCCTTTTGCCAGTTGTACCAATTCTGCCAATTGGATAGGTTCTGCCAGCCCACTTGGTGGAACGCCTTCTGCCGAGAATTCGGTTTTTGATGACACGCCAGATGTGACTGGTCCATCTCTAGCTGGGGTCACTATTATAAGTTCAACTCAATTAGAATTGCAACTTAACGAAGCGTTAGATGCTGGCGCGGTTTCGGCCGCAAGCGTAATTATTGAGCCAACAATTGCAGTTAACCTAGCTATAATATTATCCCCTGCAAACCAAAACATTGTAGTGTCTCTTAGTACAGCAATAGACACTGGCGTAGTTTATACGGCTACCATAAACGGAATAAGCGACTGTGAAGGGAACTTACAAGGCGCAGATTCTAGTGCAACATTCATTCTTCCGTTTGAGGGAGATTCTGGCGATTTCGTTATAAACGAAGTCTTGTTTAATCCATACACTGGCGGTTCAGATTATGTAGAAATTATAAATGTTACCGACCGTCCATTGAACTTAAAAGGATGGCAATTTGCCAATTTTGATGAGGAAGATGGTTTAAGTAATCAGAAGGTTGTCACCGACCAGATTTATGCCGTTGAGGCGGGTGGTTACGTGCTCATAACCGAAGACACTACCGATGTAATGATGAATTACATTCAGCATGGCATCAACAACTTTATTGAGGCTGATTTGCCTACGTACAATAATGATTCGGGCACGGTTTATCTCTTAAGACCGGATTCTGCAATAGCGGAGTTTTTCTCTTATGAGGAAGACATGCATTTTCCATTATTGAGTGACGTGAATGGAGTGTCTCTAGAACGGTTAGACATTGCAAGAGATGTAAACGACATGGGCAATTGGCACTCTGCCGCAGAAACGGTCGGCTTTGGTACCCCAGGACTTGAAAACTCCCAATATTACCCAACCTCTGGCGCCATGGGAGAGGTGAGCACCGACCCAGAAATATTCTCTCCAGACCAAGACGGATACAACGATGTGCTCAACATTAACTTCAGCTTTACAGAGCCCGGCTTAGTTGGAACAATTCGCATTTATGATGCAAATGGAAGAGACGTAAAAGAACTTGCTACAAATGAGCTCCTCGGGCTAACAGGAACATTCACTTGGGATGGTACTACTGATAAAGGCGAAAAGGCCAGAATTGGTGCTTACGTAATCTTGTTTGAGGCGTTTAACACCTCTGGAGATGTAAGTCACCACAAACTCACTACTATTTTAGGAGGCCAACTATAGAAGCTCGTTTGCCAAGTTGGCAAGCTCAGACCTTTCGCCTTTTTCTAATGTTACATGAGCGCAAAGCTCGTTTCCTTTCACTTTTTCAATGAGGTAAGAAAGTCCGTTACTCTGCGTGTCTAGGTAAGGCGTATCTATCTGGAAAATATCACCAGTAAAAATGATTTTGGTGTTCTCGCCAGCACGCGTAATAATGGTTTTCACTTCGTGAGGAGTAAGGTTTTGTGCTTCATCAATAATGAAGAAGATGTTAGACAAACTTCTACCACGGATGTATGCAAGTGGGGTAATGAGAAGCTTCTCTTGCTCAACCATCTGCTGAATAGCTTTCGACTCTTTCCCCTTTTCAGGAAACTGACTTTGAATGAACTTCAGGTTGTCCCAAAGCGGTTCCATATAAGGGTTAATCTTGCTCTTAATATCACCAGGCAAAAAGCCAATATCTCTGTTACTTAACGGAACGATTGGGCGTGCTAAATAAATCTGCCGATAGTCCCGTTTTTGCTCCATCGCGCCAGCAAGAGCAAGAAGCGTTTTTCCTGTTCCGGCAACGCCTTGTAGCGTAACTAGTTTAACATTTGGGTCTAGGATAGCGTGCATTGCAAAAACCTGCTCAGCGTTAAGCGGCCTAATGCCGTAAGATGTGCTTTTTTCAATGCGGTGTAAAAGACCAGTTTCGGGATTGTTGTGCACCAAAGCCGACTTTTTTCCATTCTTAAGAATGTAATAATGATTGTTTGGCGCATCCGTTAAACCAACCTTAGCGGGCTCACATGTTCCCTCCTTATAAAGGTTATTTATAGTTGTAGAATCAATTCCCTCAACACTGCTTTCTCCTTTATACAGGGAGCTAACATCCTTGATCTTGCCCGTCTCATAATCCTCAGCATTAAGGTTTAAAGATTTAGCCTTTAACCTAAGGTTGATGTCTTTGCTAACCAGAATAACTCTGCGGTCTTTTACCTCTGCTTGAACTGCTAAAGCCGCGTTAAGAATTTTATGATCAGCCTTGTGCTCCCCAAAAACCTTGTTGGCGTCAATGGCATTTTTGCCATTCATTACCACCTTAAATGAACCTTTCTTTGAGCCAGGAATGGGAATCCATTGCTGTAAAGTTTTTGCACCAGCCATTTCATCTAGTTGCCTGATGAATTCTCTGGCCGCAAAGTTTTTGCTGTCGTTGCCCTTCTTAAAGTTGTCTAACTCCTCCAAAACGGTAATTGGAATGGCCACATCGTGCTCGTCAAACTCGTTAATAGCGTTGTGGTCGTAAATGATAACCGATGTGTCTAACACAAAGATTTTTCGCTCCTCTTTCTTTTTTGCCATTGAGATTTTGTTGCTTATCGAAATTTAGTGTTTTGAACGTCCTATTGCTCGCGTTAAGTTTTTAGTACTGTCATTTTTTTCAACACATACCTGTAGAACTCGTGTTTTAAGCCGATGAAAAGCTTTTACGAATAGCCTCGTTGGCCGATTTATAGAGTACAATTAGCTGTTCATCGAAAAAAACTTGGCCTACGGCTGGTTTATCCGAGTTCTTATTATATCTTTGAAGGACAGTTCCAATTCCTGGTTTCACCCCCATTGTATGACGCTTCGGCTGATTCAGTGGGGGTATTTGTTTGTCTAAACTTGAGGAAACCTTATTTGCTACCTTTGCGGAAACACATAATTTTAAACAAATGC
>JBMYXX010000322.1:0-3265 GCA_049608805.1 Flavobacteriales bacterium
GTAATCTGACCGTAAGTCATGTAATGATTAGTTTTGATCGGCTTAACGCAAAACTAAAGTTGAAATGGCACAAGTTCTGTTCAGAATTTCCATAGTTATTCTCATCATTTTCAACACCTCGCTGGCATGGTCTCAATCGGCCATTACATTGGAGGATATTTGGACCACTCGGAAGTATAGCTCTGAGGACGTTTATGGTATTCGGTCGTTGAACGATGGAGAACATTATACGGTACTGGAAGGTGGCGAAGTTGAAAAGTACAGCTACGAAACTGGCGACCCAATTGAGACTGTTGTAGCCGTTAAGGATTTGGTCTTCAATGGGGACACGCTGAAAGTTCAGAAGTACGCCTTCAATAAGTCTGAAACAAAGCTTTTGCTCGCTACCGAGGGTGAACAATTGTATCGCCATTCTACCAGCTACAAGTTTTTCGCGTTTGATAGAACGGATAGAAAGCTGACGGAATTGGCGAATGGAGCACATGTGTTTCACGCTACTTTTTCTCCCGTTAGCAACCAGGTCGCTTATGTGAAAGACAACAATGTTTTTGTTGAGGATTTAGATTCGAAGAAGACGCTTCAACTTTCATCCAGCGGAAAGAAGAATGAGATTATTAATGGAATGTCTGATTGGGTTTACGAGGAGGAATTCGCGTTTACTAAAGCATTTGAATGGTCATCAGACGGCAGATTCGTAGCGTTTTATGAGTTCAATGAAAAGGACGTTAAGGAATTCTCGATGACCACTTATAAAGGTCAATTGTACCCAGAAGAGTACCGATTTAAATACCCAAAAGCTGGTGAAGACAACTCGAAGGTTAAAGTGTTTATTTACCACGTTGAGCGGGAAAGTAAAGTGCAGGTGGAGGTAGGAGAGCGAGATGATATTTACATTCCTCGCATCAAATGGACCAACGATGCTACAACGCTTTCCGTTCAGAGAATGAACAGATTACAAAATCGTTTGGAGTTGCTTTTTGCTGATGCAGTTACTGGAAAAACTCGTGTGGTGCTGAAAGAAACTGCGGAAACTTACATCGACATTTCTGATGATTTAACTTTTCTGGATGATGGCGAGTTCATCTGGTCGAGTGAGAAAGATGGCTACAAGCACCTTTATATGTACGATGCCGCAGGGAACGAAAAAGTTCAATTAACGGCAGGGGGTTGGGAGGTTACTTCTTTCTATGGAGTTGACGCTAAGGGCAAGAATTTCTACTACCAATCTTCGGAAGAAGGCCCAACACAACGACATGTTTATTCTGCTTCGTTAAACGGTAGTTTTAAAAGAAGGTTAACACCAAATAAGGGTCAGAATTACCCGAGGTTCAGTAAGACGAAAGGGTACTTTATCAATAAACATTCAGATGCGAACACACCACCATTTGTCTCGCTAATCAATTCAAAAGGCAAGGAGATTCGTGTGTTGAAGGATAATCTAAAATTGGGAAAGACTCTTCGAGATGTAAAAGCACCAAAAAAGGAGTTTTTCTCTTTTACGCCAGCACACGGTACATCGCTCAATGGTTGGATGATTAAGCCAAACAATTTCGACCCAAATAAGCAATATCCGGTTTTGGTTTCCATTTATGGCGGACCTGGAAGCAACACGGTCAACGATTCTTGGGGTTCAAAAACTTTAATGTGGGAGATGATGCTTGCCCAGCAAGGCTACATTGTGGTTTCGGTTGATAATCGTGGAACAGGAAACAGAGGACGCGATTTTAAGCACAGCACGTACCAGCAACTCGGCAAACTAGAAGTTGAAGACTACATAGAAACGGCCAAATATTTGGGCGGTTTGGGATACATCAACCCTGCAAGAATTGGGATGTATGGTTGGAGCTATGGCGGCTATATGAGTTCGTTGGCGCTAACAAAAGGTGCCGATTATTACTCCATGGCAATAGCGGTTGCTCCAGTAACCAACTGGCGTTTTTACGATTCGGTTTACACCGAGCGTTATATGCGAACTCCGCAAGAAAACGCCAATGGTTATGACGATAACTCGCCAATAAACCATGTGGACAAGATGAAAGGCGCGTACCTGCTTGTTCACGGAACGGGAGACGATAACGTGCATTTTCAAAACTCAGTTGAAATGACCGAGGCACTTGTTAGAGCCAATAAACAGTTTGACTTTTACATGTATCCAGATAGAAACCACAGCATTTACGGAAAGAATGCCAGATTGCACTTATTCACTAAAATGACGGACTTCATCAAGAAGAACCTCTGATTTATTCTACTTTCAGCACCATTCAAATAAACTAATACATGACTTCAGCACAACAAAACCAGTTATTCGGGCACCCAGCAGGGCTGTTCATTCTCTTCTTTACAGAAATGTGGGAACGCTTTTCCTACTACGGAATGCGGGCTCTTTTGGTACTCTTCCTTGTTAGTAGTTTAGATGAAGGCGGCTGGGCTTGGGAACGAGAAGACGCGTTGGAGCTTTACGCCATGTACACGGGATTAGTTTATCTCACGCCAATATTCGGTGGTTTATTGGCCGATAAAGTTTTAGGATTCAGAAAGGCCGTTCTGCTAGGTGCGTTTCTGATGACTTGCGGACATGCCGCCATGGCATTCGAAACGCCAGTTACGTTCTACTTAGGCTTGTTTCTATTGATTATCGGTAACGGTGCGTTTAAGCCAAACATCTCGTCAATTGTGGGTAATCTTTATCCATCAAACAGCGACAAGAAAGATTCGGCATACACAATCTTTTACATGGGAATTAACGCTGGAGCATTCCTTGGAATTATGCTTTGCGGTTACATCGGTGAAAAAGTTGGTTGGAGCTTCGGTTTCGGGTTGGCTGGGATTTTTATGTTTTTCGGAATGCTTCAATTCTATTTCGCGCAAGGAATTTTTGGCAAAATTGGACTTACTCCAAAGAAGGACGAACATCTAGAGGTTTCTCAGATGGAAGGTCATATGGAGATTGATGAAGACAAAGAAGAGTCTGTTCCTAAAAACGTTGAAAGAGACCGTTTGATGGTAATTGGAATTCTTTCCGTGTTCACGATTTTCTTTTGGATGGCGTTTGAACAAGCAGGTGGCTCGATGACCATTTTTGCGAAAGATTACACTAACCGTGTACTTGAGGGTGGTGCCGCTGAGACATTCAGATGGTTTAACACGATTTTAACCATTGTTCCAATGGCGATTGTGACCTACGTTTTGCTTTCATTGTTTAGAAGCACATTCAAACACTACGCGGTTTCCAATCTATTTTTAGGGATAAGTTTTGCAATTATTT
>JBMYXX010000323.1:0-3228 GCA_049608805.1 Flavobacteriales bacterium
GGGAATAGGGGAGTAAGGTGCTCAAAAGAAACACGGTCTCTCACGTAACCTGGGTCACGGCCATTAATTTTTTCCACATTAATAAGCGGGAAATATTTTTCGCCTGGTTTAGGCGGACGTACTTCCCCTCTAACTGTATCTCCAGTTTTAAGACCATACATCTTAATCTGAGATTGAGAAACATAGACATCATCTGGCGAAGACAAATAATTGTAATCTGAAGAACGTAGGAAGCCATAACCATCAGGCATGCTTTCCAATACACCTTCAGAAACTACCGCTCCATCAAAGTTGTAGAACGGATCTTGCTCTGGTTGCTTCTGCTCGTTTCTGTCGTTGTTGTCTCTTCTACGATCGTTATTTCGTCCGTTTCTATTCTGATTACGGTCGTTTCTATCATTCCGATCACCTTTGTCGTTCCTTTCTCCACGCTCATTTTTGTCGCTTCGCGGATTCGGTTTATTCCGAGGCTTTTCCGATTTTCCCTCATCACCAGAAACACCTTCTTTTTTATCAGTAGAAGTAGATTCCGGAGCAGAAGTAGGAGTCTCAGTTTTTTCGGCTTTAGGTTCTAACTCCAGTTCTGGCTGTGCAGCTGCTTTTGTCTCACCAGCTTCATCTTTCGGCACTCGCGCTCTTTTTCTTTTCGGCTTTGGAGCACCTTCTGTTGGTTTTGCTTCGCCTGAATCTGATTTGCCAGCAATTGCGGTTACCAAATCTGATTTACGCATTCCTTCTGCGTTCTCAATTTCCAAGGTTGTAGCTATGGCGCGTAATTCGGCCACCAACTTGTTGGAGAGGTCTTCTTGCTTGTACATTAATAAATTGAACTTCTAATTGTAAGTATAATTATAAGAGATTGGCTGTTGCCAGTTTTAATCGTTAATCTGGAATGATTCTTTTTCTAGCGATTCAGAACGAATCGTGAATTGATTACGAAGCAATAATACATATAATATCCGTAGTTGAACTTGATGCTGAAAAAAAATAAACGCAGGTTTTAAACTTCATTTGGCGATGTTTTTTTCCTTTGCCCAAGATTCTAACGCACAATCATGATACAACGTATTCAAACTGTTTTTTTAGCCTTAACGGCCGTGTTATTTATTCTACCCGTAGTTTTTCCTGGCGGATTGGCTTTAGCTTCAATTGATGGAGGCGCAAGCAGCCTAATGCTATTTACAGAAAAGATGGCGCAAGATGGCGCAACGGTAGAAATGCCTTATGGCCTCATTGGCTCGTTAATGGTTGGATTATTTCTGTCTATTTATGCCATTATGCAATACAAAAACAGGAAGTTTCAGATTAAACTGGTTCAGGCGGCCATTTTTGTTCAGCTCATTTTCGGGGCGCTCATTTTCTTTTATGCTGATAGAATGGCGGGAATTGCTGATGGAGGTGAATTGGCCTACAAGCCAACAATAGCAATCGTTTTGGTAAATGTGGTGCTATACTTTCTTGCTATGCGAGGAATTAAAAAGGACGATGCTTTAGTTCGTTCTGCGGACAGACTGCGCTAGCTAAACTGCAAATCGAACAAGGTTTTGTAGTGACCTTCTTTTTCTAGGAGTTCTTGATGAGAACCCATTTCTAGCACTTCGCCTTTTTCCATTACAAGAATGGTATCTGCATTTTGGATTGTAGCTAGTCTGTGCGCAATCATAATTGAAGTTCTTCCTTCCATCAACTTTGAAAGTGCTTTTTGAATGATGTCTTCACTTTCGGTATCAATAGAAGACGTTGCTTCATCTAAAACCAAAACCGCAGGGTTATGAACGTAAGCACGAACAAATGAAATGAGCTGGCGCTGCCCAACAGACAGCATTGCACCACGTTCCATCACATTATACTCGTATTGATTTGGCAAATTGGAAATGAAATCGTGTGCTCCAAAAGCTTTTGCCGCTTCAATCACCCTTTCTTTCGAAATGCTGTCATCGCCAAGCGTAATGTTCCGGTAAATGGTATCAGAAAAGAGGAATACATCCTGCAAAACCACAGCAATGTTTTGTCTCAGGAATTGCTTCGGAAACTCTCGAATATTCTTACCGTCAAGTAGGATTTCTCCCTTTTCAAATTCGTAGAATCTGCTCAGCAAATTAATGATGCTGGTCTTTCCAGAACCCGTGGCGCCAACCAAAGCTAAAGAAGAACCTTGGCCAACTTTGAACGAGATGTTCTTCAAGACGTACTCGTCTCCCGTGTAAGAAAACCAAACGTTTTTGAACTCAATTTCTCCGTTGATGGTAGAAGGAGTGAGGCTTCCTGTATCTTCAATGTTTGATTTTGTATCCATAACTTTAAAGACGCGTTCTGAACTTACTACGCCCATTTGTAGTGTGTTGAATTTATCGGCCAATTCTCTAATTGGTCTGAAAAGCATGTGGATGAATAGAATGAATTCAACCAAATGTCCAAGACTAACATCTCCATTCATAACCTGACCAGAACCCCACCAAACAATCATACCTAGCGATGTTGCTGAAAGGATTTCTACCACGGGCATAAACACCGCGTAGTACCAAATTGAACGTACATGCGCGTCTCTTTGCTCTAGGTTAATTTTCTTAAATCGAGCTAGCTCCTTTTCCTCCCGATTAAAAACTTGAACGATGTGCATTCCTGTAATATGCTCCTGCAAAAAGGCATTCAGCCTAGAAACTTGCGTTCTCACATCCTGAAAAGAAGAACGAATTCCGTTCTTGAAAATGTAGGTTGCTACCAGTAGAATTGGAATGGTGGAAAGAGAGATGAGCGTTAGCTGCCAATCGACATAAAACATAACCGCAACCACGGTAACCAGTTTTAAAATATCTCCAAAAATGACCAGAATACCGTTGGAGAAAATATCCGCAATCGTCTCAATATCAGAAACCACTCTTGTAACCAGGGTTCCAATAGCCGTTTTGTCAAAGTATTGGAGTTTCAGGTTGTTGATGTGATTGTAAATCTCCATCCGCAAATCCTTAATTACCGTTTGGCCAAGCCAATTGGCAGAGTAGGTGTAGAAGTAGTAAAGAATTGCTTCAATAAAGAGGACACCGATGATAACTAGTGTCATCATCAAAAGGCCATCGGCATCAGGAATTACGATGAAATTATCGAATGTATGCTGAATAAGTATTGGCCGAAGCGGGGAGAGGGCCGCAATACAAACAGTGAGTAAAAAGGTGAAGACAAAGCGCGTTCGGTACGGTCTAACGTACTTTAAAACCCTTCCAAGAATGT
>JBMYXX010000324.1:0-3226 GCA_049608805.1 Flavobacteriales bacterium
GTGGAAACCAAGTGATGTATAATGTAGATGGTGGAACAGAATTGTTCTACGATAGAAACGGAAACCTGATGACGTTTGCAAATCCGACTGGCGGTTTGTTCTACGAATACCACAGAAAACCAATGGGAAGTCCGTTGCCGATTTTTTACGGTGGTATAACCAATACACTTTCTTACGCAGGAGTTGAATTGAATTTCATGTTCAGCTTTGCTTACGGAAACACGCTTTATGACGATGCCGCTAAAACGCAAATTGGCAACTGGCAAAGCATCGCTCAGCGAGAAGAAATTCTAGATGCGTGGTCGCCAGACAATCCAGATACGGATGTACCAGGGTTGAACGGATATGTCCCTGTAAACTCCTCTCGTTTCCTTTATGATGCTTCTTATTTGAGACTGAGAAGTTTGACATTAGCCTATAATTTCCCGAAGAAAACGCTGTCTAAAATCAAGCTTCAGAAGCTGAGGGTTTACGTGAAAGGTGGAAATCTGTTTACGGTTACTGCTTTCCCAGGCTGGGACCCTGAGGTACTTAGAAACGTTGACCCTAACTCTCAATCGGGTAACGTTTCGTTTGCTGGTCCTTACTTAGGAACACCACAAGCAAGAACAATTTCATTCGGAATTCAAATTGGACTATAAAATGGAAAGAATGAAGAAATCAATTAAATCCCCCGCCTTCGGCACCCCCTTTAAAAGTGGGAATAGCACGGTTCCTCCTTTTAAAGGAGGTGGCGAGGAACGAGGCGGAGGATTGTTCTTGACCGTTTTACTTACAATTCTAACATTCGGCTTCAGCTCTTGCGAAAAACTGTTGGTTGTAGATCCTGTAACAGGCATTCCAGCGGAGCAGGCAATAGAAACGGTTCAAGACTTAGAAAACCTTGCCAATTCCATGTACAATGGTTTGCAAGGAGGTTCGCTTTATGGCGGAAATTTCCAGTTGTACGGAGACTTAATGGCTGATGATACGCAAGTGGATGAATCTCGGCTTTCTCCTTTCGGAACATTGGAGATTTACCAACGCTCAACAACTATTCAAATCAGTTCACTTAGAAGCACTTGGAGAGAAGCTTACAAAGTGATTAACCGCGCCAACAACATTATTCGCGTGGTTGACGAAAACCTGCTTTCAGGAACAGAATTCGACAATAAAAAGGATAGACTGAAGGCCGAAGCTTTGGTTATTCGTGCTCTGTGCCATTTTGAACTGTGCCGATTTTGGGCGCAACCTTACGATGTAGATAATCAGGGTGGAAACAGCCAAGCTGGTGTTCCTTACAGAACAGAACCTACTATTTCGTTCACGCAAGATTTAGCAATTGCAAGATCAACAGTTGAGCAGGTTTACACCAACGTGATTAACGATTTAGAAGATGCCGAAGCTTTGTTTGTGGCTGCTGGAGTTCGTAAGTCTGAACACCGAGTTGCGGGTATGGCTGCTACCGCAATAAAAGCCCGTGTGCTTTTCTCCAAAGGAGATTACGTTAATGCTTCTTCTGCTGCTACAGATGTAATTGCAAGCAATCTGTACAGCCTGAACCCTTCAAACCCAGAGCAATCGTTGAATACACCTTTCCAATCTACTGGCTATAACGCGTCTGATGAATCTATTTTTCAGCTGGCATTTACCACGTTTGATAATGGTTTGAATGAGTCCTATTCTCAGTTCAATAACCTTCCAATTTTCCAGTATTCTGATGATGGGCTAGTTACAAGCTACGCACCCGGAGATTTGAGAAAATCTGAATGGTACTTGCAAAACCCAGTCAACCTGAGAGGTAGAATTACCAAGTATGACAGACCGGGAGATGTGTTTTATAATGTTCCAGTAATCAGGCTGGCAGAATTGCATTTAATCCGTGCAGAAGCAAACATGAGCCCAGGTGGAAGTGGAAACACAGCAGAAGCCTTAGAAAGCTACAATGCCATTCGCGAACGTGCATTTGGAACCAGCTTTATTGAAGAGATGGGAACAAACCAGCTCTTAGAAAAAATCAGTTTAGAAAGACGCTGGGAGCTTTGTTTCGAAAACGATAGATATCACAACCTCAGGCGCTTACAAGAACCAGTACGAGATGGCATTTCATATAATGATGCATCTTTGTTGTTCAAAATACCACAAGAAGAAATTGCAGGAAATCCTTCAATAGAACAAAACCCTTAATCCAATTATCAACTAATAAATAAGAAAATGAAAACACTCTACACTTTTGGTTTAATGCTACTAACCGGAGCTACAATGGCTCAGGTTCCTACCGACTTTGGTTCAAATGCTGAAGATGGAATTAACTACGATACATATTTCATGGTTGACCATGGTTCTGTCCGATCTATTCGCTTTCAGGCTCAGAATGCCATACCTGAAGGAGACGCAACTTGGGAATTCTTTACAGGAAATTACGAGCATAACTGGAGACCTTATACTTCGGATGATACATTGAGTTCTTTCGACATGATGATAGATCCATCTGCAGAAACTGCAAGTGCCAGATACAATTCCGGTTTCGGTGGTCAAACAGGAAAACTGCCTGCTATTCAAGCTGGATATTATTATACCGCCATAGTTGGTAATGCCGAAACAGCTGACAACTTCATGTCCATTATTGAGACTGATTTTGACCCAGTGGTGATTGACACGGTTTATGTTACACCTACAAACCCAACAGAAACCGATGCGGTTGTTTTTACCGTTGAACTTGATGGTGCCTTGATGCCAAGCGTAGGTGAGCGTGTTTTTCTACGCTCAAGCGTTGATGGCTACACTACTTCACAATTTGCAGAAGTTACCAATTTCACCAATGGTATTGGAACATTTACGGTGCCTTCTGGTACAATTCCGGCAGGGACAATGGTAAATTATTATGCGTTGGTAACCAAAGAAGAAGAACCAGTTCATGAAACAATTGATTTTCACACACTTTTCTTCGGCAACAACAATGGGAGTAATTACGAATTCACTGTTTCGTCAGTTACCGGAATTGAAGACATCAACGCTGAGTTCGGAATTGTTCAGAATAATGAAAAAATTACAGTTAAGAACACCACAGATTTAACTTCAATTGAGTTAATTTCTATTGAAGGAAAAATGATTGCAAGTGCAGCTACTAATGGTGCAGCTACTTCTTTGCAAACCAGCGATTTGTCGAAAGGAATTTATGTTTTAAACCTCATTGGAAACGACAAAGCACAAAGCGTTAAGCTATTTGTTGACTAACCAAACCATT
>JBMYXX010000325.1:0-3224 GCA_049608805.1 Flavobacteriales bacterium
GATTGATGTTTGCGTGGAAGAAAATCTTTTGCAAATCGCCAGAGTACCATTCCTTCACGTATGTACGAAACACGTCAATGCCGTATTCCAAATGGTTAACGTAATCTTCCTGCCAATCAACTTTTTCTTGGTTCAATTCTTTCTCAACCAGTTTGGCGGCTTTCAATCCGCTTTCGGTTGCAAAGGCTACGCCTGATGAAAAAACAGGGTCCAAGAATTCCGTTGTGTTTCCCGTGAGGACAAAACGGTCGCCAAAGAACTTCTCAGAAGAACGCATGTAATCCTTGTGAACCTTGGGTTCCCACAAGTATTCGAGGTTTTTGAAACGGTCTTTGAATTTTATTGAACGGTCGAACATATTATTGAAAGCTGTGCTTACATCAGCACTTTCGTCAAGAAACTCATTGAAGTACTTTTTGTTCCCAACAAAACCCAATGATGTATTTCCATTGTGAAACGGTATAACCCAAAGCCATAAATCGAGTTCCAAAATCTCAAACGAAATCTGGGTTGGATTTTCCCAATCGTTTCTTGTATCGTCATTCAACTTTACATACGTAGCCATATTACTTGTTGGCGAAACATGCATCGGAATGTCCAACATTCGTGTAAGCACGCCACCGTAGCCGCTACTGTCAATCACATATTTGCATGTGTAATGCTCAACTCCTGTTGGTGTGTTGACTTCAAATTTCACGGCTTCATCAGAATCAAAATCAATGGATTTTAGTGTGCTCTGATACTGAATGTTCACGCCTTTTTTCTCTGCAGCGTCCGCTAAGGTTTTGTCAAACTGACGTCTCGGTACTTGCCAAGTCCATGTCCAGCCAGGAGTGAAATTATCATCAAAGGAAATGCGAAATTCCGTTCCATCTTTGATGAAGAGTGCACCTTCCTTTACTTCGAAATTCTGTTCTTCTAAAGCAGGAAGTAAACCAACTTCTTCAAAATGCGCCATGCTCAGCGGCAGCAAACTTTCTCCAATTACGTAACGCGGAAAAATGGCTTTTTCTACCACCAAAACGTTGTAACCCTGATTTGCTAAATAGGTCGAAGCCACCGTTCCAGACGGGCCTGCGCCAATCACTAAAACGTCAATGTTTTTCATTCGGTATTCTTAATTCTTTCAAGCAATTCTTTCTTATCCAAAAACTGGCTGCACGTAATAATTGAGCTGATGGTAACACCCATAATTCCGTGCAAGTTCAGGTATTGCCCCGTAAGCCAAAGGTTAGGGATTTTTGTTTGCGGTGCAATGAAGTTTGTCACGCCTCTGCGAAAATCTTTTTCCGTACCGTACATGTTGCCGTCATCACTACCAATGTAATCTCGAAATGTGAGTGGAGTGGAAGCATGTACACTTTGGATACAGTCGCTAATTTCAGGAAAACGTGTTTCCACCGCTTTCAGTAGTTGTTCGGTTTTTTTCTGTTTCCAATCCTCATAATCTGAAGGTCGGTTGCTTTGCGATACAATCGTATTGTGACTATTCTTCCATTTCTCCACCTCATCAAACCGCATATATGTCATGATGGAAATTCCTTCGGCAAATTCACCCGATTTGGATGAAGCTGGTGTGCTCAACATAAATTGCAACGGCCATTCGGCTTCGGAATAATCTGGCTTTGCCCAAACATCATTGGAAGTATGATGATAAACGTTGTGGTTGAGATACGTGAACGAATTCGGCTTGCAAACGATATGAACCGTGAAGCTTGAAAGCGTATGCGGCATTTTCTGAAACCGATTGTAAAACGAAGGTTTGAAATGCTCTTTACCAATCAATTGAAGCAGCATTTTTGGCTGAATATTGGAGATGAATTTCTTTCCGCGATACGTTTCTCCGTCTTCCGTTTTTGCGGCTGCCAATTGACCGTTTTTCAATTCAAACGAAACAACTTTTTTCCTGCGATTAACCTCTCCGCCTTTTTCTCGAATGCGCTTGGAAAACTCTTTCGCCAATTGCGAACCACCATCTACACACCGATATGCGCTTAGCACGTATCCGTTCGTTACCAACGCATGAACATACAACGGGCATTTCTCAGCAGAACCAGCGTAAAGCAAGTTGGAACCAGCCAAGACCGCCCGTAGCTTTTCGTTCCCTGTCAAACCATCAATAAGCTCCTTGGCGCTGAGTTCCAAAAAGGAATCATCAGTGTGGTCGAGTTCGTTGTAAACCAATTCATCCAACGGAAAGGTTTTGACGACTTTCTGAATGGTTTCTGAGTATGCTCGAATGGCTTTTTCTTCCTCAGGGAAATCAGCAATCAACACGTTTTCGAATTCCTTCCAAGAACTGGCGTGATGGAATTTTGAGCCATCATCAAAACTAATCTGGTCGAAACGGTTGTCCATCTTTTTCCATTTCACGCTATCGGTCAGACCGAAATATTTGAAATAGGAGTGAAGCGGCTGGCCTTTGTCCAATGCTGGTAGATAGTGTACCCCTGTATCGAAAACGGTTTTCTCACGACTAAAAACCTGTAACGAACCGCCCAGCTGCTGGTTCTTTTCCAGCACGCAAACACTATAACCGTGGTCGGCCAGTATATAAGCGCATTGCAAGCCTCCAAGCCCGCTACCAATAATTACAAAGTCGTAAACCTTCTCAGCCATTGAACTGCGAAGTTCGCATTCAGAATGAAATGATAGCTACGGTGATTTACGCACGTTTCTACAGATGACAATTTGCTAAATAAACGCTCTTAGAATTTTATGCATTGCTCTTCTCTAATACATTTGCGCCAATGGAAGAAACAATAGCGTACAAGGTTCTTTACAGCGAACCTCACCGACATTTTGTGGAGATTGAAATGACTGTTTCTGGTTTGAAACAAGACAAGTTACAATTGCAATTACCTGCTTGGCGACCTGGTAGATATGAACTTGCCAACTTCGCTAAAAACGTACAAAAGTTTACTGTTTTTAATGCTGATGGACTTCAGCTTTCAGCAAAAAAGCTAACCAAAGATTTGTGGGAGATTGACTCTACTGGCCAGAGTTCGGTGAGAGTTGAGTACAATTATTACGCAAACGAGTTAAACGCTGGGAGTACTTACGTTGACACTAAACAGCTTTACGTTAACCCAGTTAACTGCTTTTTGTACGTTCCGGAATGGATTGACAAACCAGCCACGGTTGAGCTAGAAATCCCTGATGATTGGGAGGTTGCAACAGGAATGACATCTACCGGAAAGCATACATTTTCTGTAAGAGATTTT
>JBMYXX010000326.1:0-3219 GCA_049608805.1 Flavobacteriales bacterium
TGCCGCTGCAATTGCCAGAAGTAGAGAAATATCTTCCTACCGAAGATGGCGACCCGCCTTTGGGAAATGCCGAGAACTGGAACTGGAACCCTGAAACAGAAGAAGTGGTTGCCAACGGAGAAGGTTATCCAATTGAGCTAAGCACCATGCCGGGTTGGGCGGGTAGTAGCTGGTACTATTTGCGCTACATGGACCCGAATAATGACACGACTTTCTGTAGCAAGGAAGCCATGGATTATTGGGGAAATGTGAACTACTACGCTGGTGGTGCGGAGCACGCCACAGGCCATTTGCTATATGTGCGCTTCTGGACCAAATTCCTAAAAGACCTTGGTCATATACCGTTTGATGAACCAGCTAAGAAGTTGGTGAATCAAGGGATGATTCAGGGACGGAGTAATTTCCTTTATCGTGATAAGAAATCTGGAAAATTTGTCTCTCTAGCATTGAAGGGTGATTATGACACCACAGCCATTCACGTTGACGTGAATATCGTGGCCAATGATGAGCTTGATATTGAGGCGTTCAAGGCATCTCGAGATGAATACAAAAATGCCGAGTTTATTCTAGAAGACGGCAAATACATCTGCGGTTGGGAAGTCGAAAAAATGTCCAAGTCGAAGTACAACGTTGTAAACCCTGATGACATTATTGCTCGCTACGGAGCCGACACGCTTCGTTTGTACGAAATGTTCCTCGGCCCATTGGAAGATGCTAAGCCTTGGAATACCAACGGAATCGAAGGTGTTTCGCGGTTCTTGAAGAAATTCTGGAACCTGTTCCATGATGGAGATACCTTCAGCGTAAGCGAGGAAGAAGCAAATCCGAAAGAGTTGAAAGCGCTGCACGCCACCATCAAAAAGGTGCAGGAAGATATTGAGCGGTTGTCGTTCAACACATCTGTAAGTCAGTTTATGATTTGCGTAAACGAACTCAACGATTTGAAATGCAACAAGCGCGCAATTCTAGAACCGCTAACCGTTGTGGTTTCTACCTACGCTCCGCACTTGTGCGAAGAATTATGGGACAAACTAGGTCATTCTGAAAGCGTTACGCACACAGAATATCCTGCCTTTAACGAGAAGTTTTTGGTAGAGGATAGTGTGAATTACCCAATCAGCATTAACGGCAAAATGCGCCTGAAACTTGAACTTCCTGCAAGTATGGGTAAAGATGAGGTGGAGCAAGCTGTTCTTGCCAATTCGGAGGTACAAGAACGCCTAGATGGTGCATCGCCTAAAAAGGTAATTGTGGTGCCAAAAAGGATAGTTAACATTGTAATCTGATTACCAATTCCACAAATAAATCATTAGAATGAAAAAACATTTACTCTCTTTTCTTGTAACCTGTGCTTTTTCGATTTCGGCAATTGCTCAAACTCCCTGTTCAGATATTTTTATTTCTGAATACGTAGAGGGTTTAGAAAACAATCATGCAATTGAGCTATTTAACCCAACTGGAGGTGCAATTGACCTTTCCCAGTATCAGATGGGAAGGTTCAGAGATGGGAGTGGAACGCCAATGTTGTTTATTCTATCCGGAGTGATTCAACCTTATGCCACCTATGTTATCGCGCTAGATAAGAGGAATCCAAATGGAACAGGAAATGAGGTCCCCATAGACTTGGCTCTCGAGGCGGTTGCTGACACTTTCGTAAACCCTATATATATTCAGGCTAACTCCCCATTTTACTTTAATGGCGATGATGCTTTTGGTCTAATAACTAACAACGGCACACAACTAGTCGATCTCATTGGAAAAATAGGAGAGGATCCAGGCACAGCTTGGTCGGATCAGAATGGTGTCTCATGGACCAGGGATCATACGCTAATCCGAAAGCCCACAGTTCAATCGGGTGTTAGCATTAATCCAACCGAATTTATTGTGGAGACCGAATGGGATAGTCTTCCTGCAAATACATTTTCGAACTTGGGTTGGCACGTTTGCAATTGTTCGACCTGCCCACCAACATTTTCCACAACAACCGTTTCAACCTGCGGCACCTTTACTTGGAACAACACTGCTTACAGTCAATCTGGAACTTACATATACGAAACAACAAACTCCTTCGGCTGCGATAGCATAGCAACTCTGGATTTGACAATAACACAGAGTTATTCGGTCAACGAGTCTTACATACTGTGTGGTGGAGAAACGGTAACCGTAGGTGGTACAACATATTCGCAAGAAGGTCAGTATTCTCAGACAATTCCAGGTAATGGTTGTGATACGTTGGTTTCAATAAGCATAACCGAAGAACAAGAGCCAAGCGTAAACATCCTTGGAAACACACAGATTGTTGCAAACTCTACAGAAACCTATGCAATTGTACAGCCACAAGGTTATACCATTACTTGGTCGGCAACAAATGGTACCATTTTAAGCGGTCAGGGAACCGTTTCTGTGACAATTTTTTGGGATGGCAGCGGAGGTGGTGAAGTATCCGTTACTATTTCAAACGGTGATTGCTCTTACACTTATGCATTGGTGGTTGGTACTTTTGTTGGAATCGAAAGTGAGTGGATTAGCAATTTCGACATCTATCCCAATCCAAGTGACGGTGTCTTCAAAATAGAACTGGAGCAATACTCCAATGTTCACGTTTTTGATGCTACTGGAAAAATGGTTGTTGCCGATAGTGGAATCGGTTCATTCAGCCTGGACTTAAGTCAAGAACCATCAGGCTTATTTGTTGTGAAGGTATACTCTGATGAAAGCATTGGACTCAAACGGGTTTTGAAAAATTGATTGTCCATAATAATCTCCGAAGAAGGTAATCGTGGTGCCAAAGCGTATTGTAAATATTGTGGTGTAACGTCATTGCGAACGGAGTGAAGCAATCTATCCGATAAAGTAGGAGATTGCCACGCTCGTTCCCCGCTTGCAATGACGTTCTAGCCTCAAAAGCTTTTTTTTTATGAACTACCACTCCCAAGAAACCGAACGACTCATTCTCCGAAGACTAACGGAAAACGATATCGAAGCTTGGGCGGAGTTTTTCGTAGATAATCCGAATGCGCGTTTCATTGGTTTAGACTTGAGTTTACCCAAACACGAACTCGCTAAAACTTGGATTGATAAGCAACTAAAACGTTATGCTGACAATCAGTTTGGACAGTTAGCGGCAACAGAAAAGTCCTCAGGAAATTTCGTTGGACTTGGAGGAATATTGACCCGAGATTTCAATGACAAACAAGAGTTTGAGGTGAGCTATTCTAT
>JBMYXX010000327.1:0-3172 GCA_049608805.1 Flavobacteriales bacterium
GATTGAAGAAAGAGCCGTAAGGCCGCGCTTCCTGGTATTCTATGCCATACGTGGCGGTTACATCAAACATTGGGTCGATGTAGCGCACGGGGTCGCAAGATTGCGCCATCACGTTCATGCCTGAGAGGAAGTAAAAGGCAATAAGGCTGAAAAGAATTGTTCCTGTTCGCATGGTTAGTCTGAACACAAATTTAACAGAACCAAACTGAGGTGTCATTGCGAAATTAGCTTACCAAGAATTCGCTTGTTTCCGACTCGTTCTTGCAGATGGACAATGAAAATTCCGTTGTCGGTTTCATTTGAATTGATGGTCATTGTGTTTGAGGTGATGGATTCAGAATAAACAATTCGGCCCGTTAAATCGGTTAGAACCAAAGAAGAACCCCGCTCAATTTCTCCTTTTAAACTGATGGTAGTTTTATCTGTAAACGGATTAGGATAAACGCTTAACGAAACGGTTTCAGCTTCATCAACAGTAACCGTTGTATTGGCAAAAAGCCATTGATAAACCCACCAAAATTCCCGCGCCCAGTACCACTCGCTGTGTTGGCCGTCCCAATGCGTGGTAAGGTTGAGTTCGTTAGGCTGAAAACCAACGCCAGTGAGCGTAGTATGCATATCATTTAAGTTCTGCACCATCGATGCACTTTCTTGCTCACCAGCCATCAGCACAATCCGCATGTCTTGCTCTTTTCCCGTATTCTGAACGTGCGAGTAAACCTCATTCGAAAACCAAAAACTGGGAGAAAGAATTCCAGCTTTCCCGAATACATCTTGATGTTCTATGGCTGCGTACATCGAAATTAAACCGCCCATAGAACTGCCTAAGATTGCTGTGTGCTCTCGCGAGGGTAGTGTCCTGAAATTGGCGTCAACAATTGGTTTCAATGTTTGCACGATGAAATCTGTGTACAAGCCACCCTGACCACCACCGTAACTTGGATTGTTCCAAGGAGAATATTCATCAATTCTGAATTGTTCCCCGTTGTCAATGCCAACCACAATCGCACCTGGGTCGCCTTGCGAAAACAGATCATCAAGCGTTTCATCAATTTCCCATTCGTCAGAAAAACTGGCGCTTATATCAAACAAATTCTGCGCATCGTGCATGTACAAAACGCGGTAATTTTCGGTAGATGCATGATAATCTGGAGGAAGGTAAATCCAGACTTTTCTTTCTCGGTTAAGCTGTGGAATGAATAGATTATCATCTAGAATACGCACGTTTTGTCCCATTGTGCCGCTTGCCGGACCAAGGTCAATCCAGCTTTCAACATTTAGATTTTCTGTCTGCTGACCGCCACCGTAATAAACCGTTCGGTCTCCAATATCAATACCGCTGGCATCTGCTTCGACATTAGGCCAATCACCACGGGTGAACTTAAATTCTACGTTACCTACGGGCGGGTTGAAAGTGAGTTGGTAGGAGCCATCAGAGTTTGCTGTAAGAACGGTTGCGGCATCGGCAGGATTCCACGAGTTGAAATTCCCAGCAACGTAAATATCATCAAGTAAAGGTGTGTTTTGCGGAACAGTAATGTGTAGTGTAAGCTGCGCTGATGCGTGCTTAAAACCAAGAATGATAAATGATAAAATGATGCAAATACGAACCATCAATAAGCGCTAGATTTTACGTTTAATCCGAGGTAAAGATATTCTCGGAACAGAGAAATTGCTCATCCTTGCAAATCAGGTACTTTTGCGGCTTCGCGAATGAGTGAGAAAAACGAAGATAAAAGGCACATCGCCATCCTTGGGTCCACGGGTTCTATTGGAACGCAGGCGCTCGAAGTTTTAGAAGCCAACCCAGATACATTTGTGTTGGAAGTGCTTACCGCTCACGGAAGTGCCGATTTACTGATTGAGCAAGCCCTCAGGTTTAAACCGAACTGTGTGGTTATTGGCAAAGAAGAACTTTTCAAGAAAGTGCAAGACGCCCTTTTTGACGAAGGAATTAAGGTTTTTGCTGGTGCGGATAGCCTTGCTCAGGTTGTTCAAATGGATGAGATCGATGTTGTGCTTACCGCTCTGGTTGGTTATGCAGGTTTAAAGCCGACACTTTCAGCTATTGAAGCTGGAAAACACATCGCGCTAGCAAACAAAGAAACACTGGTTGTTGCCGGAGATATTGTAACTGATTTAGCAAAGCAGAAAGGGGTAAACATTTACCCTGTTGATAGCGAGCACTCGGCAATCTTTCAATGCCTGGTTGGCGAGTTTCACAACCCGATTGAGAAGATTTATCTCACTGCTTCCGGTGGACCGTTTAGAGGTCAGAACCGAGAGCAATTGGCTTTGGTTACAAAAGCTCAGGCTTTGAAACACCCTAACTGGGAAATGGGAGCCAAGATTACCATCGACAGCGCTTCCATGATGAACAAAGGCTTGGAGGTGATTGAAGCCAAGTGGTTGTTCGGGCTTAAGAACGAACAGATAGATGTAATCGTTCATCCGCAGAGTATCATTCACAGCATTGTTCAGTTTGAGGATGGAAGTATGAAAGCCCAAATGGGTTTGCCAGACATGAAACTGCCCATTCAGTTTGCGTTGGCATTTCCAAACCGATTGAAATCTGACTTTCCACGATTCAACTTTTTAGATTACCCACAGCTCACATTTGAGCAACCAGACAAAGAAACTTTCCGCAACCTTGGTTTGGCTTTTGAAGCATTGGAACAAGGCGGAAACCAACCGTGCATCCTAAATGCCGCCAACGAAATTGCGGTAGATGCATTCCTGAAAGACAAGGTGAGCTTCCTTGGCATGTCGGACATTATCGAACAAAGCATGCAGAAGGTGTCTTTCATAAAAAAACCTAATTACAGCGACTATGTGGCAACAGATGAGGAAACTCGCAGGTTGGCACTTGAAATGATTAAATAATGGAAATAGCAATAAAAGCATCCCAATTCTTCATGAGCCTTTCGTTGCTCGTGGTACTTCACGAAATGGGGCACTTTCTGGCGGCCAGAGCCTTCGGAATGCGAGTAGAAGCCTTCTACCTCTTCTTTAATCCTTGGTTCTCCTTAGCCAAGAAAAAGATTGGCGATACCGTTTACGGAATTGGCTGGTTACCACTTGGTGGCTACGTGAAAATTTCGGGAATGATAGACGAAAGCATGGACAAGGAGCAGATGGCAAAACCGCCTCAGCCTTGGGAATTTCGTTCTAA
>JBMYXX010000328.1:0-3161 GCA_049608805.1 Flavobacteriales bacterium
AGCGCAGCACACAACATCAAAATCTTCTCCTATCTCAGGAAGTATTTCTGCGCAACCTCTAACTCCAAGTCCACTAGCGCCACCTTCAGGAACAAGGAAAAACCTTCCAAATTCCTCAGCAAGGTCATTTAAAAAGCCTTCTTCGGTTTTCAATTTGTAATTCTCCCGCGATACAAATTTCAGTCGCATCCCATTCTCTCGGACAAATTTTAGAGTTGGATTATTGACATCCTCCTCACCCCTAATTATTCCAATGCTCTCTAGTCCAGCTTTCTTACACGCAAATGCCGTTGCCGAAATGTGATTACTAAAAGCACCACCAAAAGTTAAAAGCGTGTGATGGTTTTTCTGAATTGCCTCACTTAAACTGTATTTGAGCTTGCGCCATTTATTACCGCTTATGTGCTCATGAATAAGGTCATCCCTTTTCAGCAAAAAGCGTACTCCCGATTTTTCAAGAAATGGACTTTTCAACTCCTGTACGGGAGAACCATGCGAAGTGTTGAAGTCCTTGGCGTTCACAATACAAAGGAAAATGAATAATCTGAAGCAATGTCAAAACCCTTCCTTTCTATTGTTGTTTCTTTGCAAATGTGAGTGAGATGGACGATTATTTCGGTAGGCCAAATTTAGAACCTGAGGATTTTTATTACTCCAAAGATGGTTACATTGTCTTTACCGACAAGTACTTACTTAAACGTGGTTACTGCTGCAAAAACAGCTGTAAACATTGCCCGTATGGTTTCAACAAAAAATCGGGAAGAATGGACAAAAAAGGCAGTTAGCATATTACAATGATTGATTTTAAAAGCGAAGTTTCAGAAGGAATTCCAAGTCAGTTACCAGCGCCAAAATCGCTTGACGAAGGTGTTAGTCATGCTCCAAAAAGGAAGAACATTTTAACACCGAAGGAAAAGAGTTTAGCGCTTGAAAACGCCTTGCGTTATTTTCCGCAAGAATGGCACAAAGTTCTTGTTAAGGAGTTTTCTGAAGAACTCAACAATTACGGTAGAATCTACATGTACCGATTTATGCCGGAGTGCGAAATGCGCGCAAGGCCAATCGAGGAATATCCGGCTAAATGCCAGCAGGCTGCGGCCATCATGCTGATGATTCAAAACAATCTAGATCCAGCAGTAGCGCAACATCCGCAAGAACTAATCACTTACGGAGGAAACGGTGCGGTTTTTCAGAACTGGGCGCAGTATAGATTGACCATGCAATACCTCTCGGAAATGACCGAGGAACAAACGTTGGCAATGTATAGTGGACACCCAATGGGGTTGTTCCCTAGCCACAAAGATGCGCCACGTGTGGTGGTTACCAACGGAATGGTAATTCCTAATTACAGTCAGCCTGATGATTGGGAAAAAATGAATGCGCTGGGCGTTTCGCAATATGGACAAATGACAGCTGGTTCTTACATGTACATCGGCCCGCAGGGCATTGTACACGGAACAACCATTACGGTGCTAAATGCAAAACGAAAAATTGGCGCAGAAGACAGAACACCGCTTTTTGTAACAAGCGGCTTAGGCGGAATGAGTGGTGCTCAGCCAAAGGCTGGAAACATTGCTGGCGTTGTAACCATTTGTGGAGAAGTGAATGTAACTGCCGCTCGTAAACGGCATTCGCAAGGTTGGGTAGATGAGTTGATTGACGATGTAGATGTTTGCATTGACAAGGCAGTTGAATTTCAGTCTAAAAACCAAGCGAGAAGCATTGCCTTTGTTGGCAATATTGTTGACCTCTGGGAGCGAATGGCCGAAAGAAACGTCAAGGTTGATTTAGGCTCTGACCAAACTTCTTTGCATAATCCGTGGGCTGGTGGATACTACCCAGTTGGATTGAGTTACGAGGAAAGCAACGCCTTGATGGCGGACAATCCCGAAGAGTTTAAGCATCAGGTTCATTCAACGCTTAAAAGGCATGTAAGCGCCATCAATAGTTTAGTTGGCGCTGGCATGTATTTCTTCGATTATGGCAACGCTTTTCTGTTAGAAGCAAGTAGAGCTGGAGCAGACATTCTTAAGCCTGATGGTTCTTTCTTGTACCCAAGTTACGTGCAAGACATTATGGGCCCCATGTGTTTCGATTTTGGGTTTGGACCATTTAGATGGGTCTGTGCTTCGGGTAAGGCTGAAGACCTAAAAACAACAGATACGATTGCCGCTCAGGTTATTGAGGAAATGCTTTTAAGTGCCCCATCAGAAATTCGTGGGCAGTTACAGGATAACCTTCTTTGGGTTAGAGAAGCACAACAGAACAAGCTAGTAGTTGGCTCACAGGCTCGTATTCTTTATGCTGATGCAGAAGGTCGTATCAAGATTGCTGCTGCGTTTAACAAGGCGATTAAAGAAGGTAAAATCGGACCAGTAGTTTTAGGACGAGACCATCATGATGTATCTGGTACAGATTCACCGTTCCGTGAAACTTCAAACATATATGACGGCTCGCAGTTTACTGCCGACATGGCAGTCCAGAATTTTGTTGGAGATGCATTCCGTGGAGCTACCTGGATTAGCTTACACAACGGTGGTGGCGTTGGTTGGGGAGAAGTAGTCAATGGCGGTTTTGGAATGCTTCTAGATGGTTCTGATGATGCAGACAGAAGGTTGAAGTCTATGCTTCATTGGGATGTTAACAATGGCATATCTAGAAGAAGCTGGGCCAGAAACGAAGGTGCTATATCAGCAATTGAAAGAGCCATGAAGGCAGAACCAAACCTAAAGGTTACGCTGCCAAATTTGGTTGATTCCTCGTTACTAAAGTTTTAAAAAAAAGCGGCCGTATCTCAAATGATACGGCCGCTTTCAAATTAATGGCGTTTGTCTCAGGTGCTTATTTCATCACCTTAACTGACAATACTTTCTGACCATCAGCCAAACTCACCAGGTAAACACCTCTAGTCAAACCAGACACATCAAATTGCGTCACTACGCCTTTTGCTAGATGTTGATTGGTGTTGCTCCAAACCATTCGGCCTGCCATGTCAGTTAAGCGTATTTCACCGTCAAACTCTTCAGAAGTTTGAACCTGCAAGAACCCTTGGCTAATGTTAGCCAGCATAGTCACATCTTCAGCATCATCTATACCTGTAACGGTCTGAGGTGCAAAGCGCAAGAAGAATCTGTCTTGATAAGACTCAACTTCACTTACAA
>JBMYXX010000329.1:0-3151 GCA_049608805.1 Flavobacteriales bacterium
TTATAGAGACAAGGGCCTTTTAGATTTTTCTCAGATTGGTTCAAAAGTCTATTACAATCTGGCAAACGTTCATCAATTACTTGAAACCAATAAAGTCTCTGGGTTTCAAGTCAAAAAGTGAACAAGATGGAAAAGTCCATTTTGCCACTAAGTGAAGCGTTGTCTAATCCTGACGTTTTCAACGAAGAGATTGAGAAGCTGTCCAAGCCACCAATGTCTAAAAACCTGATACGATTGCTTGCGGAAAGCAAGGAACTGGCCAAGCGAAAATCAGGAGAAATTCAATTCTCTCCTCCTTTCTTAATCCATGGTGATAAGGCAATCTTGTTTCCAAACACAATTAATGTCATTCAAGGCCAAGCAGGAGTTCACAAGAGCCGCATGGCTGAAATTGTCTGCGCTGCTGTTCTACAAACACCAGAATCAGACAGTAATCTTTTAGGGTTTCAAAAAAATGGGCATCAAGATTTTACTGTTGCCTATGTTGACACCGAAAGGAATACCAAAGACCAATTCCCTGCGGCATTGCAGAGGATTCAACGTTTGGCAGGTTTTGGGAAAAAGGACAATCCGCCAAATTTTGAATTCTGTTCGCTGGTTCCTTTTGACCGCGCGGAGCGATTTCAAATGTTGACAGAGTTTATTGACCATATTCGAAGAAAAAACTCACAGCCCATTCTAATAATACTGGACGTAATTACGGACTGCATAGGAGACTTTAACGCAGCATCAGATAGCTTATCTCTCATAGATATGATGAACAGAGCGATAATAGAACTCAATGTCACCTTTCTCTGCATCATTCACGAAAATCCAGGTTCAGAGAAAGCAAGAGGACATATTGGAACCGAGTTGATAAATAAAAGCTCTACGGTCATTCAGGTGAGCTATGCTTCAGAGCCGACCGAATCTGATCCTGGTCTCATCAAAATCGCCTACAAGAAATGTAGAAGCACACAGAAGCATCTCCCATTTCATACAAAGTATTGCAAGGAAGAACGGTGCTTAGTTCTTGCCGATAACACAGAAGTGATGAAGGCCACCAGCAACCGACAGACCAAGGCTTCACTTTATGAGGTTCGTGATGAACTCGCAACCCTCTTGTCGGATAACGAGCTTTCCCGTGAGAATCTTTTGAGTTCTCTTACAACCAAATTTGATGCAAGCGAACGGAGTATAGAGAAAAGACTTTCAGAACTGATTACATCCAATGTTGAAATTGTGATAAAAACTGAATCAGAACCGCAAACCAAATACCTGAATAAATTCAGCAAAGGCAAACCCGTCTGGTACCGTCTTAGCTCCTCTCCAACCCATTCTAAAGAATGAAAACTCAACGTTTGCAAATTGCAAGACCCTATATAGGCGGTTGCAAATTGCAAACATCCAATTAAGCCCATGCAAAGCCGTTTTCCATACAATCTTGAAAAGGGCAGTAAAAAACACGAGTGTCCCCGTTGTCACAAAAAGCGATATGTGCGTTACAAAGACACGGAATCTGGAAATTACCTTGATTCTCGGTTCGGCAGATGTGACAGAGAAGTGAACTGCGGCTATCATCTCAGCCCGTTTCAGGAGCGAATCGGTAGCCGAACCATTCAGCCAACTTTTTCGGCACAACCGCAACCAGCTACCAGCTTTATGGATGCATCGTTTGTTACAAAATCCCTCGACCACCAAAACAACCTCACCGAATTTCTACACGCAACTTTCGGCTTTGACTTGGCAAATGAAGTAATCGAACAATATCAAATTGGTACTGCAAAAAATTGGAATGGCGCTACCGTATTCTGGCAAATTGATTTACGCGGTAGAATCCGCACGGGAAAGGTGATGCTTTACGACCAATTCGGTCATCGCGTAAAAGTGCCATTCAATCATGTTACGTGGGCGCATAGCGCGCTAAGACTGAAGGATTACAATTTGCGACAATGCTTTTTCGGAGAACGCCTCCTTTCCGCAAAGTCGCAACTGCCCGTTGCGGTGGTAGAAAGCGAAAAGACCGCCATTATCGCCAGTATTCATTATCCGCAATTCGTGTGGATTGCAACTGGCGGAAAAAATGGTTGTCGCTGGAAAGACCACGCAGTAAACGAAGTGCTTTCTGGCCGTCACGTGGTTTTGTTTCCCGATTTAGGCGCTTATTCCGATTGGAAAGAAAGTGCCGAAACCCTTCAATGCAAATCCGTACGAGTATCGGACATTCTGGAAAAACACGCATCGGATGAGGAACGAAAAAGCGGACTTGACCTTGCCGACTACCTTTTGAAATTCGCCAATAGCAAGCGTCCGAATTTGGCAGGTTCTACCACCGTAGGTTTCGGACTCACCGCAGATGAAGTCTTATCCGCGCTGGGCGATGTCACAGTTCGTTGACATACTGCTTTGCGCCTGTAACAATTTGTTGAACCTTTGTAAACAAGTCGTTACATTTCTGTATCAGTTTGTAACAATCGACAAATCATATTTAGAACTCTGTAAATTTTATGGGATGATGAGTTTGGTGAGGCCTAGAATTCAAAAATGTTTTCTTCTACCTCGCCCAAGCTGTGGTACTATTCTATTTGTTACAAAACGTGACCCGCAGTTTTACGCCAGTTAACTTCAAAGATTGAGTTACAAGAGGACTAAAAAAGTTTACGGTTAAACCTTTAGTCTTGCGGCAATATCAACAACTGAGAGTGCCGTTTTTAGAACCTCGGGCGCAGCACCTTCTGCGATTGAGGGAGCTGGTTTAGTTACGCTTTTAAAACATAACAAAAGCAACCCCGCTGCGATAAGACCTATAACGATGAGTCCTGCGATGTCTTCGTTGGTGATGTTTTTCAACCGATTCTCTTGAGTGCTATTATTCTGTTCCATCGTTCCAGGGATTGTTAGTGAGTATGTCGTTATAGTATTCAATATATTGGAGCTGGTCATCATCGGTTTCTGCGATTTGACTAATTAGTTCAGCGGCTGCATCTCGGTAATATGATTGGGAATATTCCAGTTGGCTCTCAAGAGTATTAACCTGGCTTTCCAATTCGACAATTTCATCTGAATTGTCAACAGGTACTGGTTCCTGTAGATTGTGACCGCGTGAGATTAGCATGCCTAGCATTTTTGCAAAGCTGATACCTAGCCTTTCTGCTCTATCGGATATTTGATG
>JBMYXX010000330.1:0-3147 GCA_049608805.1 Flavobacteriales bacterium
TTGTAGGGCTGAACTATTACAGCCATAACGCCATGGACTTTTCGCTGGATTTGGATGCCGCATTAAAAACAAGAATGTATCCTGGAGAGACAGAAACAGACATGGATTACACCATGTATCCTGAAGGATTTTATCGCGCCATCAAAGAAATATCGGTGCTTAATCAGCCAATAATTATTACCGAAAATGGTGTGGCAGATATGGATGATGACTTGCGTGGTGAGTTCATCAAAAAGTACCTCTATGCTGTTTCAAAGGCTATTGAAGATGGCTACGATATTCGTGGTTACCACTACTGGTCTTTGATGGACAACTTTGAGTGGGACCTTGGTTATGATGAGCGTTTCGGCCTGTACGAAGTAGATTTTGAAACGCAAGAAAGAACCCTGCGCGAGGGCTCAAAAGAATATCAGCGTATCGTAAAAGAGAATTAGCATTCGTCAATAACCACCTTTTTAGGATTCGTTAAATTGGTAAGATGAAACGACTTCTGACTGCTTCGTTTTTCCTGTTTTCTTGGGGCTTTTCCATCGCCCAATCATCGCATTGTCTTGCAGACCGTTATTCGCAAGATGCGTTGTTCGATAGCACCGATATTCAGATTACCACCGATTTGCATTACGCAACTTCCATGCGTTGGCCTAGCACGGAAATGGATAGCCTTTGGATGGATGTTTATCAGCCAAATCCAACCATAGATCCACTAGAAAAACGCCCATTGATTTTGATGGTTCATGGAGGCGCTTTTTTGGTTGGCGAGAAAGAAGAAATGGCTTATTTCTGTATGGAAATGGCAAGGCGGGGTTTCGTTACGGCTACCATTTCTTATCGGTTGGGATGGGATTGTCCAGCAAGCGACTTTGCAGGTGTTTGCGGTCAATGCCAAGGCGCTGCTGAAGTAGCAAAATTCAGGATAGCCATGTATCGCGGAGCACAGGACACAAAGGCTGCTTTGCGTTACATTACCGCGTTTTCAGATAGCTACGGAATTGACACATCTGCGGTCTTTTTGCAGGGAGAAAGCGCTGGTTCTATCAATGCTTTACAGGCAACTTTTCTTCAGCAATCGGAGGTTAACGCTTGGTGTCCTGCTTGTGTAGATGAGGTGGGATTGCTTGATACAACTGGAAATGATTTTACCGTTACGCCAAACATTAAAGGAGTTGTCAATTCATGTGGCGCGGTTGGTATGATTGATATGGTTAATGCTGAAGACGATGTTCCTGTTGTTAGCTTTCATGATGACAATGATATTGTGGTGCCGTTTGGGTACGGCTCGTTTGTTAATTGCTTGATAGGTGGCAATGGTTCCAATAGTATTCGTGCTCGGCTAACGGATAATGGCACATGTAATCAGCTTAATAAAATCGAATATCTGCCATGGCCAATAGGTCCACTTCCTCAACATTGCTCGTATCCTCGAAATGCCATAATTGGCAAAGCGAGCTGTTTCATCAAGAATTTGATGTGCAACGATTGTTCTACCTCCATTAACACACAGATTTGGAACATTCCTGATTGCTCTGCTGGCGGAATAATCTCGGTTCAAGAGCGCGAAGTAGAACAGTGGGTTTCGTTACACGGAAACCAATTGGTTTTCAATCAAGAAGCCCAAGTCACATCAATCCAAGTTTTTGACCTCTCAATGAGGCTAGTTGCAGATGTTGCTGTTTCGGGTTCAAACAAGGTTGAACTTCCTTCTTCGCTGCGCGGATGTATGCTCGTGAAAATTGAGACAGAAAACCGTTCTGCCGAAGTGAAAAAGTGGTGTAACTTTTATTGAGAAATCAACTTTCCCAGCGCACGCTTGTTTCCCGACTTGTCTTCAATTTGAAGAAGGAAAAAACCGTTTCCTATTTCACCGGAACTAACAGCTATTGTGTTGGATGCAACTGGTTTTGAATAAGCCACCCTACCTCGCAAATCGTTCAGCGTAAGCGTAGAACCGAGTTCAATTTTTCCATTTAGTTGAATGGTAGTTATATCCGAAAATGGGTTCGGGTAAACCTTGGCAGAAACTATGCTTTCCCGTTCCTGTACGCCAATTGCCGCATCAATAAAAACAGGAATCAGAATAGTATCGTAGGCTAGAATAGAGTTTCCTGCAATAACCTGAATTGTATCGTGGCCCGTTGCGTTCCACCCAATTTCAAACTCGTTTAAATTGGAGGAAACAACCGTTCCGTTGTTCAACGAAACACATAAATGGATAATCGGCTCGTTGGCCGTAACCGTGTATAGTTCGGTGCTGTTTATAAGCGGATTCTGGTTGCCAGAAACACTAAAAATTTCGGGCTGTAAAACATGCTGATACATGAACGCGGTTGATTCTTTAACTATGGTGTCGTTGTAGGCACCGTTCAGTAATTCGGGTTCGTGTGCTGCTCCAACAAGCGGCACAAACTTGTGCGGAATGTTGGTGTTCCCAAAACGTGTATTCATGGGTTCACTACCTAAAAGAACCGGAAAAAATGGCGAGTCAAACGGTGCACCTTCATCATAATGCACCACGTTGTCTTCCGTTCCATGAAACATGATTGTTGGCACCAAATCATCAGGAGCATCGCCAATAAAATTGGTGTCTAGAATTGCTCCCCAATTACAAATAATGCCTGCGGCATGCACTTCTTCGTTGTTCCAATAATTGTTTCCCGAATCGAAAACACCACCAAGGTTGTATGAGTCTAAACCAATGCCAAAACCCTGATACGATGTCGGTGCCTGGTTGGGTTCCATGAAGGTGCTATGAAGCGTGGATATGGCCCCTGCACTGTTCCCGGTAACCAGAATTTTATCTGTATCAATTCTGTACTCCTCGCTGTACTCGCATAAAAATCTTAAAGCCGCTTGTAAATCTTGCACGCCTCTATAAACGGCACGCTCGGCACTTCCGGAGTTGAGAGCGCTGAATCCCAATCTGTAGTTGATAGAAACACATACGTAACCTAACTCGGCCCACATTGGGCAATACGATGGAGCTGGTGGAAACAATTTATCGCCAATTAAATACCCGCCACCAAACTGAAAAACAACAACTGGCCGTGCCGAAAGAGTATCGCCTTCTGGTTCGTAAATGTCTAAGTGGTAAGGCTGATTGAAGAAAGAGCCGTAAGGCCGCGCTTCCTGGTATTCTATGCCATACGTGGC
>JBMYXX010000331.1:0-3145 GCA_049608805.1 Flavobacteriales bacterium
CCGAGGCAATGAAAGTGGTGAAGTTTAATTCTTTTTGACCATACTATTTCACAGAGACACCTGAAGCAAAGGAGATTCACAGAGAGTTGTTAAATCGAAAATCCTCTATCGTTAATCGTAATTCGCCAATCACTTTCTAAGCATCTCCATGTGAGGGATTTCGTCTTCTAAATACTCTTTACCAGTTGGTTCAAACCCAAACTTTTTGTAAAATTTTTCGAGGTAACTCTGCGCTGAAATTCTAACAGGTACTTTTCCGTATATAGCTTCTATTCTGGACAAAGCCTCATTCATAAGCTCTATTCCTGCCCCGGTTCTTCTTGCCTTTTTCGAACTAAGAATTCTACCAATAGACACTTCTTCATAGCTAACTCCAGGTTCAACTATTCTGGCGTAAGCCATCAAATCACTCCCGTCAAATCCCATTAGATGAAAAGACTTTCTATCCTTTCCATCAGCGTCTAAATAGAGGCATTCTTGCTCCAGCACAAAAACCTCTTGCCGTACACAAAGAACCGTGTACATTTCTTCTGCGGACAACTCATTAAACGGTTTCCACTCCCAACGTAAATTCATCAGCTTAATTTAAATGCAACCTGCGCAACACGCTTTGCAATTTTACCATCTTTCATCGTATCTGAAAGAATGGAGTTTTCAGTTTTCTCTATCTCAAAAACTTCTTTCATATTCTTAATTACTCCAGCCGGGACTCCTTTTTCTAAAAACTCGCTCATGAGTTTTTCTGATGAGAAACCTCTCGCATTTTCGTCTAAAAAAACCTTTAAACCTTCTCTGTTTTTAAGTCGAGATTGATTGTCTATAAACCTAGAATCCTTCGCAATTTCAGGAACCCCAAGTATCGTGCAAAGACTTTGAAACTGCTTGTCTGAGCCAACCGCTAAAACCACCTGTTTTGCATCGTTTGTGCTCAAAATCTCTCCATACGGTGCAATATTGGGATGCAGCGACCCCATTCTTTGAGGAATATGACCATTCATTAACCAATTGGTGGCTTGGTTGGACAGGGAGCTTACTGCGGCATCTAACAACGAAACCGAAACTTTGCTTCCTTCTCCTGCCTTTTCCTTATTCAAAAGAGCCAACAACAAACCAGATCTTAGCTGATGTGCTGCAAGAACGTCTATCAGCGCTACGGGAATTTTTGTCGGCTCCGAATCTGATTGACCATTCATAAACATGTAACCAGATTCGGCCTGAAGCACCACATCATAAGCTGGTCGTGCATCATCTTCGCCAAATCCAGAAATGTGGCCGTAAATAACGTTTGGATTGGTCTGCTTAATTGACTCATAATCTAAACCAAAACGTTCTCCTTGCCCTACTCTATAATTGCTGAGAACAACATCAGACTTGGCTGCAAGCTGCCTCACTTGCTCTGCTCCTTCTTCGGTTTTCAAATCAATAAAAACGTGCTCTTTCCCCCAATTTACCGAAGCAAAATAGGCCGAGTAATTGACCTCAGAATTTTCATTGTCTTGCTTCCAGTTTCGAGTAACGTCTCCTCCTACTTTCGGATTTTCAATCTTGGTTACCTTAGCGCCTAATTCGGCCAAAAACATTCCTACAGATGGACCTGCTAGAACGGTAGCTAGTTCTAAAACTTTTAAGCCTGATAGTGGTTTGTTCTTCATTTAACGTATTTGTTATTCCGAGGAACGAGGAATCTAACGACTAAACAATAGAGATGCCTCCTTCGTTAGCACGACAAAACTCTACTCGTGTTGCCGTCCTTTAATACCGTCAGAGCCTTTTACATTCAGCTCTAGCTCTATCATTTCCTCAACCTCTTCGGCAGATAAATCTCTATCGTACAAAGATTCTAAGTTGGGCTGACCTGCATTTACCCAGCACGTGTACCAATAGCTGCCAATTGTATGAATTGCTGCACGCATTCTACGCTCCACCATACCGTTCAAACGCTTGTGATATTCTTCAGAATACTCCTGAGAATAAACCTTCATGAGTGTTTGACCACGGTTTTCCATGGCGTATTTCTGGTCTGATGGCCACTCCATGTTCAATTCTGCTTCAAACAGCAAAACGCTGTCTTTTGCGGCATGGCTAATCATCACAAAGTCCCATGCGTGGTTGAGTGGGTCCTCAATGTATTCTGCTCTCCCAACCAAGAAATCATATTCATCTGAAAACAACTCAGGTAATCGGCTTTCCCAAAAGCCATGAATACCACGCTGATTGGTCATTTTACCGTTGTAATTCTCGGTGGTGTGCAATGGCACGTGGGCATCTGCAATGTAATGCCCCATGTCTGAAGAATATCGGAGTATTCGGTCCAAGTCTTTATCCGAAAAAGCCTTAGTTAAACGATAAACCATTCTGTCTATATGCCAAGGAATAATTCCGTAGGCATTTAACGTGTCTTCGCTGTATTTCTGAACCGCCTCATTCCACTGCCTTGGCACCTCATCAAAGGCAGCCATTCCCTCTCCGTAATGGTCAATATCGATGTAGTGTCTTGGCGCTTCATCCTTTCCAACATATCGCCTTTTATCAGGGTCTATGGCGTGTTCGGTTATATAGTTAAGGTTGCGCTTATAGAAACCAATCATTTCTGGCGGCAGCGTAAAAGCCGCCAATCTGTTTATCCGTTTGTGGGCGTAAAAACCCCACGAAAACAAATGATTTCCACCCGCAGAAACGAGCAAGATTAAAACGAGAATTGTACGTGTGACTATTTGCTTTAACATGCGCTGCGCAAAATACGGATTAGAGGTTTTAAGCTCGGTTCAACAAGACCAACCTTCCATCCTTCAGCACAGGAATAACATCAGTTGTATCTCGCTGCAGACAATATTCTACGTCTTTCTCTAGGTTGAGATGCCCTAAACGCTTTCTGTGCGAACAGCTTTCTAAGAAGCTCATTAGGTTCTTACGACCTGTTCTGTAAACCAAACTACTTGCATTGGCACTATCGCAATCAGAATTAAACTTTCCAGTGTTCAGTAACAAATTGGTTAGTGCACCAGCAAACAGGCTGTCTTCCATGTTAAATCGATTTTTCCATCCAGCACAAAAAATAAGAACGTCTTTTTCTTGTGTTTCGATGTAATCTGCCAACGCTTGAAGATTCAAGAACGAACCAATCAATACCGTATCTGAGTCTTTC
>JBMYXX010000332.1:0-3110 GCA_049608805.1 Flavobacteriales bacterium
GTGCTTTTGAGTACGGGCGCTAGTACCAGATAGAACCTAGGAAAGAACGACTTGGTGATGATTCCGCTATTCGATTGCATACTGCTTACGGCTCCCAAAATGGCCGCGGTACTAAAGTTCCAAACGGCCAATCCACAAATTAGATAGACTGAAAATGGCAACTCAGAACTGGGAATGTCTCTGCCAGAAACATTCATTATTAGTAGGATGATTCCGAAATAAACCAATGGCTGAAAAACACTCCAAAAAATGCCCAAAATGGGTTTTTCGTATTGAACTTTCAGGTCTTTCCAGACGAAGAGCCAAAGCGTTTCTCGCCTTGCGTAAAGCTGTTTAAGCCATTCGCCAAACGGTTGACTTGGACGAATAATGCGAATGGATTTTTTGGCGGCCATTTAATCAAATGTAAGCACAGGCACTATTCGCGCAGCAAATAACATGAGTAATTTTCTGTGAGCGATTCTTCAGAAATGGCAGTAGTAATTGGTGAATTGGAATTGGTAATTAATTTGACGCTGGTGCCAGATGGAATTGAGCTTAAAACGGCCTTAAAATCGTTACTGGAAAAAGCTTGGTTAATAGCTTTTAAACGAGTCATTAAATCGGGCAGCGCCTTGCCGTAAACCAAGTTTTCATCCACAAAAACAGACTTCGAAGCATTCATCCTGAAGGATGTCCAAGAAGGTGGTATGATATAAACGGTGTTTGGTTCTGTGTTTTCGGCTAAAGCTGAAATGGCGGCAAACTGGGCTTGGAACTTTTTGGTCTTATTCTCAATGTGAAATTCCGTTAACCCAGCCACCATCAAGGCAAAAACCATTGCAATTTTAAATGCGGATTTGACCGGAGTCGGGAGTCTTTTGGAGAAGAACCAGCCAATAAATGCGGCTATGATAAGTCCTATGAAAAATGCGGTATTCCATGCTTGCATGAATTCGGTTGAACCATCACCGAAAACTCTGAAGCAAACGGTTGCTGCGCAAATCATCCCTATAGATAGTGTGATAATTGATTCCTCTTTTTTCCAACGCGAAGAGCCAATGAATTTTGCTAACAAAACCACTGACGAAATTGGGATAAGAAGTACCGACAACCTCCAAGGGTTGAGGCTGATTAATGTGGTTGAATCAGTAACGTATGCCATGGCTGTAAGACCAATAGTCAACGATAAAATGGTTAAGAACAATGGCTTTAAACTGGTTTTCCAGATTAACAAAACACCGATTAGCAGTAACCCAGTTTGGAAGTAAAATTTGGGCTGCAACCAATTGCTTGGGTTAAGGTGAATGTTGGAATCGTATCCCGCGATCACGGCATTGTTTATGGCGGATTTCATGCTTTCATCCAACAATAAAAAGTGATTGGCTGTATAGTAAGTGTACGGGGCTACGAGCAGGAGAAGAATGGCCGAAGCAAGGATTGACCGTTTGTTGAACTGAGATAAACCCAAATAAACAACTGTGAGAATTGCTCCCAGGAACAAATAGTTAGCGTGAATCATTGCGGCAGGGGCAATCCAAAGTATTGCGGCCGCATAATCTTTTTTGCTGGCGCGAAAGACACTTAACAAGAGAAATACACCAAAAACACTGGGTTGAAGGTAGCCTCTTAAAACTCCTTGCTCTGCAATTCCGCTGTCCCAGACCCAGCGTAAATCGAAATCGTTTTGAAGGCCAATAAAAGTGCCCCAAATGGCTGTTGAATGTATTGCAAGAAATAGGCCGCTAAAAGACAAAAGCCGATTTGGGTTTTCGTAGATTTTTCCGAAAATGTTGGCGATCCCGAAGAGAGAATACGTGTAAACGGAGTTTAGACTCACATAAATAATGGTTGTCCAAATGGCTAAACCTTGCATAGGAAAAAGACCAATTAACCAGCTAAAAAGAGGGTAGGGGTCTGGAGAATTTAGTAACGGGTCGGCTGCGAATGCATTAGGCAATAAATGGTCCAGCGCCCACAAAAAATAGATGTTTTGGTTTCCCGAGAACAGCGATTGCATGGGGTAAACCAAAATCAGCAAAACTCCCATTAAAAGGTGAAGGGCAAGTTTATTTGTGCGTAGATATTCCAATACGCTACGAAGTAAGAAAACCAATTTGGTTGTTCGCATACATTTGCAAAATGGAAATCGTATTTGCTAGTAATAATGCCCACAAGTTGGAAGAGGTTCGGTCTAAGCTTCCGTCTAAATTCAAGGTGCTTTCGTTAAAAGAAGTTTTAGGTGATGTGGATATTCCCGAGACAGGAACAACATTAGATGCCAATGCCATCATTAAAGCCAAATATGTTTTTGAAAAAACGGGAAAGAACTGTTTTGCTGATGATACGGGCCTTGAGATTTCAGCATTAAACGGTGAGCCAGGCGTTTACTCTGCTAGATATGCTGGTGAGAATTGTTCTTTTCAGGATAACATGGATAAAGTGTTGGAGGGAATGAAAGGGGAGGAAGACCGCGAAGCGCAATTCCGCACATCGATTTGTCTGTATTTAGATGGAGAGCAGCATTTGTTTGAAGGAGCGGTTAAAGGCGAAATTCTGTCCGAAGAGCATGGCGAAGAAGGTTTTGGTTATGACCCAATTTTTCGTCCGGCAGGTTTTAGAGAATCTTTTGCTGAGATGACGATTGCACAGAAAAACGAGATAAGCCACCGAGGGCTGGCCGTTCAGAAGTTGGTCGATTTTCTAAGTAGCTGAGTAGCTGGCTTCGTTAAGTAACGAATGGAAAAAATCTTTGAGCGAAAGGCCTGAGCAAGTTACTTGTTGCGGTAGAATGCTTTCTTCGGAAAGCCCAGGAATTGTGTTCACTTCTATGAGAAATGGCTTGCCGTTTTGCACGATGTAATCGACACGAGCCATTCCTTTCAGCTTCAATTTTGCAAAAACAGATTTTGTGGTTTCTTGAATTAACCGAGTTAAATCGGCATCAATTTCTGCTGGAGTAATTTCTTTACTGGCGCCTTCGTACTTGGCCTGGTAATCGAAAAAATCGTTCTCGCTTACGATTTCGGTAATGGGTAACGCAATGATTTTTCCGTCTTGCATATAGACTCCACTGCCAAATTCTCGTCCGTTAATAAACTGTTCAAACACGGCTTCGGTATCATCTTCTA
>JBMYXX010000333.1:0-3108 GCA_049608805.1 Flavobacteriales bacterium
AAACTTACTTCGTAACGCAAGCCTAAATAAAGCGGTTGTGACAGCTCTGTTTGAATATATTCTCTGCCCCTTTCAGGATGCTGAAGACTAAATACCCAAATCCCGGCATAAGAATCCCCGTCAAATGGGGTTTGCCACCCTCTCCAGTTATCCGGGACGTTCAGCGCAGGTAGTGCACTACATTGATTAAAGTAATCGGGACTATCCTGTTCATGACCCGACTGCCAGTAATCTACAGCTTGAGTAAAACTTTCTCCAGAACCCGGACAAGAAGACCACTGTTCAAAACTTCCGTTAAGAACAAGGTTTTCCTGTGCATGAACATTCATGCACAGGAAAACAAACAGTATGGAAAGCAGCTTTCTCATTAGTATTTCAATACGGAAATACGCTGTGATAGTTTCTATCATACAGCTAAGTTCCTAACGAGAACCCTGATAACAAAACAATGTTTAACCGAAGATTACATCTCAACCGTTTGGCAACGGTTGGCTCTGAGCTATGCAAAGACTGTTTTACACACCAAAACCCGGAGACGAACAGCCCAAAAAGCACATGATTTAAGAAGATAAGGAGCGGTTTAATGCACAAACGCTCTTCATTTACATTAATAAAGAGCTTACTTAAATGAAAACGCAGAAAGTTTAAATGAATAAGCTGCTTCTTTAAACGAAAAAGTACAATTGTTAGTTAAAAGAGGTGCTCTTTGAGCTTAAAAAGCAGAAGATTAACATTAATAAGGAACTTTCTTTGTTAGAAAAGCTCCTTTGTTAAATGAATAAGCAACTTTTTTACATGAAAAAGTATCTTTTCAAACAACAATAACTGCTGATTATCAGTCAGTTAGCTTTTTCGCTCACTATAAAATACGAAAAACAAACTTATGTTAACAAGGCAACATCTTTAAACGATAAGCGTTTCAGTAGTAGAAACATCGCGGGCAGCAAGTGTTTAACTAAAACCTTGTATTATGAAAAGGAGAGCAAAGTTTAATCTTGCGATGTCTATTCCGCAAAAATTACAACGCATAGGCGATATTCTAAGTAGCATGTCTGGCAACCCCAGCTTCCCTGCTCCAACACCCGATTTGGATGCGGTAAGCAATGCGGTAGCAAGTTTACAGAAAGCCTACCAAGCGGCATTAGACAGAAGTCTTACCGCCAAAGCGGAACAACGGACTAAAAATGACGACCTAAACAGCCTCATTAGGCAGTTACGAGATTATGTAAATGGCATTGCCAATGGCGATGAAGACATTGTACTAGGCAGCGGATTTGAAGCAAGTAAAATTCCAACTCCCGTTGGGCCAATGCCGCAAATACAAAAGGTAACAGCCAAGGGTGGCGATGGTGATGGTTCTGTTTTCTTACGCTGGAAAAGCGTTTATGGAGCTAAGTCTTACGTGGTTGAAATAAGCACCGATGGTGTTACCTACGCGCCAGTGCTATACCCTTTAGCCGCAAGTGTACTTGTAGAAGACTTAGAAATTGGAAAATTCTACTGGTTTAAGATTGCTGCTAACGGAGCGGCTGGCCTTGGGCCATTTAGCGTGGCTTACAAAACGCTGGCCTCATAAGCTACACACTTTTGCCGTCTGTCTAACCCTTAACAACTTTGCCGCCCGTGAAGTTTCTGGGAAGGCAGACGGTTTTTTTCGTTTTAACTAGCCCAATCAACACCCTTAACCAAATGGCTAAGCGTTTTGGCTTCTGCAGAATTTTCTGCCGTTTGGTGGTTGTAATACCAAGAGGCGTTTTCGGGCAAGCTCATGAGAATAGATTCTATTCTGCCGTCAGTTTCTAGGCCAAACTTGGTTCCCTTATCGTAAACAAGATTAAACTCTACGTAACGGCCTCTTCTCAAATTGCGCCATTGCAGGTTTTCCTCAGCATAGGCTTTGTCTTTATTCTTAGCAACCAATGCTCGGTAAGTTGGTGCAAACGTCTGCCCTACTTCCTGCACAAACTTCCAAATATCATCCTTAGTCTTAACCTTGGTTGCTTTCAGCCTATCGAAGAAAATTCCGCCAATGCCGCGCGTTTCTTTTCTGTGTTTTATGTAGAAATAATCATCTGCCCATTGCTTAAACATTGGGTAATAGGCCAAATCAGATTTATCGCAGGTTTGCTTTAACTGCTGATGAAAAAAGGCTGCGTCTTCTTCTTGCACGTAGTGCGGTGTAAGGTCAATTCCACCGCCAAACCAATAAGTACCATCGGCTAACTCAAAATACCGCACATTCATGTGAATAATGGGCACAAATGGGTTTATGGGATGAATAACAATAGAAACACCTGTAGCGTAAAACTTTCTGGTTTCTAATGAAAGGGCTTTGGCAATATGCTCGGTTAGTTCTCCGTGTACTGCCGAGAAGTTTACTCCGCCTTTTTCAAACACGTTTCCGTGTTGAATAACACGCGTATGACCTCCGCCTCCACCTGGGCGTTCCCAGTTGTCTTCTTCAAACTTGGCTTTGCCGTCTTCTGCTTCTAACTCGCTGCAAATGTGCAGTTGCAATTCTCTAAACCAACTTCCAATTTCTTCCTTCGTAACGCTCAATCTGTAGCCAATTTTAGTTGTAAGTCTGTAAAATCTACAATTCTAGAACGGGTGTTTTCTAACCCGCCATTCTCCAATCTTCTCCAGCCAAATGCAGACTGAAAGCCTGTTTCTTCTACCGCCAACATATAGTCTAGACCGTGCTGCTTTATGCCGCCCATGTTTTTGACAAAATGCATGGCTACATCATATCCTCTAAAAGCAAAGGTGTTGGGTTCTCCTTGGTAACGCAGCCTAAACTCTTGCACCATCTGCTGGGTTTCTAGCTGCTCATAATCGACATGAAATTCTGCTGGCATGTGCAGCCTTAACTGATCAAAATGATCAATCTCTAAATTCCTAAACCGCTGCCAGTTATGTGGCGCATAAGCCACCAAGTAAGCATCTTCAGACCAGCTAGTTAGCTTTCTTAACAGCGATGCCAGTTTTACCTGGTCATTACTGAGAATTACAAGATTGTTTCTGCCTGTTAAAGACAGTCTGTTTCTGATTGAATCTGAACCGGCCTTGTAAATATCAAACGCGGGGAATCCTTGAGGATTCTGGCCT
>JBMYXX010000334.1:0-3095 GCA_049608805.1 Flavobacteriales bacterium
CCGTTATCCTTTCTTGGGAGAGAGTTAATTGCCTACAAACAAGAGGTAACCTCATAAAAAACCTTCAATCTAGTTTATAGATTGAAGGTTTTTTATGAGATACTATTTAAGTATTCCATTTTTTTCGCCTAGTTATCAATTCCCGCTACTTCTGAAAGGAGCTTAACATTCGAAACAACCGAAGTTTAGTTCTTTATGTCACTTTTATTCTCATCCCCAAGTGTCTCATTTTTAGCCAGTTGTTCTTTTGTTACCGAAACAATAAGTGTAAAAAAGCGTCATAGTCTGCCGTAGGGAACAAAAGTTATCTAATCCATACTTGGTGCCAGGTGTGCTGTGCGCTACCAGCATTATCGTCAACCTCCCAACGACTGGAAGCTCTTATACCCCAATGACCAGTTCCTCCACGGTAGAATGGGAACGCTGTAAGTGCATAATCACCTTGATTAGTATAAAACCCGTTAGCAGAGAACGGAAGGTACGCGGCCGTGTGGTTAGGTAGCGTTCTAGAAGAATATTGAGCATTAATATAATCAAACTTGCCCGTGCCAGTTCTTGCGTATTTCAGTGCTTCTGCTGAGAAAACAAAATCAATTACCCGGCCGTGTCCTCCGCTTCTTCCTGTAAAGCGAAGTTCTCGCATAACGAAATTCTTTAAATAGGAAGGCTTAGCATGACCCCATGCCGTACTGCTTCCGGATTCGTTCGTTCCAAGAGTGGTTCCCGCCTGAATAGGCAAGCGATTAGTGAGTACTGAAAGCGCAGGGTTTGTGCCTCCCCTATGCAAATAATTAAGCACCAAAGTCCATCCACCACCATCAGTTACCATATCACAATAACAGTCAATAGTTGGTAAAGGACCGCTCCCATCAGGGTCAATAGTGTACGTGCCAGACGGAGACAATGGGTTTAACAACTTTAGTTCCCAACAGTTACGAGCCTTCGTAGTTGCTGTCACGTCAGATGCAGGTACCAGGTTTCCGTCAGTTGTAGCGTAAACAGGCTGTGGGTCGGTGGCACCGGCAAGGTCTGTAGATCTAATTGTTCCGTTTACATGAAATTTTTCGTCTGGTGAGGTATTGCCGACACCTACGTTGCCTGCTACTGTAACTGCAAGAGGGGGAGTACCGCCTCCATAGAAGCTGAATCCTAAATAGTTATCAGGGTCATTGTTTCCCTTCCAGTTAAAGATGATATCGGCAGCATTTCCGTTAGAGAGTTCCTTGCCGAGTTTGATGTAGTTTGCCTGTGTAGTGGTCATTGTAGGCCTTAGAAATTGTGCGAGACTTGGCGCGGCATCCGTACTCGAGCTACTAATATGTAATTGTGATTGAGGAGTCGTGGTTCCAACTCCTACAAATCCATCGTCCTGATTTACAACAAATACTGGACTTGTACCATTTGCCTTGGTAATCTGAAATTGATTGTGAGCAACACTATTGTAGGTCACAATATCACCTTGAATTCTAGCAACTGACGTTGTTCCTTCAAATAGGTTGATATGTGGGTTGTCTGAACGTTTCAGATGAAAATAAGCGTTGCCATTTGTCCCATCTCCAAGCGTTAAAGGTGCATCTGGCGAAGTGTTATTAACTCCAACATTTCCGCCATCTTCAATGAAAATACCGTTACTACCGTCATCGGTTAAACTCAGCCCATCGGCATCTCGAGCAGCTACCTTGTCAATTTTCAGACTTTGACCATCTGCGGCTACACTGCCATTGGTTAGTACATCTTCAATAGTGGGAGCTATGCCGTCTATATCTGTTTGTAACTCTTGCAATGCTTCTTGCACATCGTCTGCAGCAAGGTTTCCTGCTGGTGTAATGGCCACTTGCGCTGCCGTTTGAATCTCGTTAGTAGCGCTGTTATCATTATCAGCTACGGATATGGTTGTGCCTGTGCCTCCTGAAATAGTAATAGTTCTGTCAGTGCCAGAAGCTGAACTACCCAAGTTTTGAATCTCATTCGAATCATCCAAATCACCATCATCCGTTTCGTGGTCGGCAAGGTCTGAAGCAACTGCTGCAATATCTGCCGATTCTTCCAAATCAGCAAGGCTGACCGTTGTAGAGCTTCCGCTCTCAATATCTATTTGAAGACTACTGCCTGTTAAGGTCGCTCCAGTAAGGTCTTGGTCGTCTGTACCAGCACCACTACTCAGAAGCACCCACGTACTTCCATCCCAACCTTCAAATCGAGAATCGGTGTCGTTCCACCTAATGGTTCCTTTTCCTCCAGCCGGAGCTCCTGTAGTACCAATAAAATCGCTGCCAATTCTGATGGCGCCATTCACATCCAACATTTCTAACGGAGCGGTGTTGGTCCCAACACTCATGCCATTTTGAGCAAATGAAATGGCTGAGAAACCTAATAGAAAAGAAAGGGAGAGGAAAGTATTTTTCATATTAAATTGGCTTGTATGTGTTCGACATGAAAACCAAATTAGCAAATAATCTCTCCGATGGCTAATGAAAATAGCTATTGCTTTAAGTAGAAACCCTGATTCAAGCAAGAATCAATTGCTGTTGGCATCCCGACCTTTTTTGGACTAGACATTTGCGTACAAACAACAAAGCTGTTTCACTGATTAACCTGTTACGTTGGGTTCCCCCTACAGATTACCGTTATCCTTTCTTGGGAGACAGCTAGAATCACTCATTACCAATTGCCCGCGTAATCAAGTGGGCTTTTTGCATTTACTTTCAGATATCCGTACTTGAGACCGAGAATTTGTCTGATGTGCAAAATATCGTGCGCTAGCCAATTTTCTAGAATGAGTTGTGCAGTAACTGGTCCCACTTTGGGATGCTGAAAAGCGTTATCCCATTTTGGGTTATTCAGACCTCGAAGCCAAGCAACAGACTTTGCTCGTTCGGCAACAAACTCAGCAATTTTAGACTCAAAATTGTTTTCGGAATACTTCCTTTCCATAACCCAAGCTTCAGGATTAAATGGCTGAAGCGGCTTTGATGGGTCATTCAAAATAGACCCAACTCTAGCCCTGAAATCTTCTACTTCTTCATCCACAAAATGAGAAACTACATCTAGCAAATTCCACTTTTCTGCGGATGGCTTCCATCTGTAAGATTCAG
>JBMYXX010000335.1:0-3064 GCA_049608805.1 Flavobacteriales bacterium
CCTGGTCTAGTAGAAAGAATGCCAAGTATTTCTGCCGATGGTTTAAGCTATACGTATCAACTACGGTTAGATCCCACGTGGGATGATGGAACACCGATATCGGTTAGAGACGTGATTTTTACAATGAAGGCATCAAAATGTCCTCTCATTAATAATCCAAAGCTTAAACCGTACATAGAAAACCTACAAAGCATTGAAGTATCGACTGAAGATACCTCGGTTTTTACGCTAATAATGAAGTCTAGGAACTTGCTGAATCTTGGGTTTTTAACTGGTTTTCCGTTGCTCCAGGAGAAGTATTGGGACAAAAACTTAGTGCTAAGAGGCTACAACATGGAGCAATTCGATGAGCAAGGAGTCTCGTTTGATGAGCAGACCAAATTAGTTGAATGGGCCAATAATTTTAACGACCCTAAATACTCAAGAAACCCAGATTGTTTGGTTGGATTAGGCTTGTACGACTTTAAAGTCTGGAAGCCGGGTCAGTCGTTTGAGCTGGTGAGGAAAGAGAATCATTGGTCCACTCAGGATTCAACGAATAACGGAGTAGATCGAATCATTTTTAAAATAAACGCAGATCCCAATTCTCAAATGTTGGAGTTTAAGACACAAGAACTTGATGGTTCTACTAGCCTTAGTGCCGATAATCTTATCTCTCTTCAATCGGATTCAACGTTCAATCAGAATTACAACTCAGCATTCTTCTCTAACTATCTTTATTCATACTTAGGGTTCAATTGCAGGCCAGATGGCATTCGTCATAAAAAGTTGTTTGACGATGTTGAAGTCCGTAAGGCCATTGCCACTGCAATTCCGTACGACATTATTAACCAAATAGCTTATTCAAACTTTAACAAACGAATATCGGGACCGGTTCCTCCTCTAAAAGCCGAGTCTAACAGCTCCATTCCTTTGGTTAAACACGATTTAGTTGAAGCTGCTAGAATTTTAGATGAAGCAGGGTGGATAGATTCTGATGGCGATAATGTTAGGGATAAGTTGATTGATGGAGAACGGGTTCCCTTCGAGTTCGACCTTAACTACATGGTTACACCTAACACTTGGAAAACCACGGCACTGCTAATTGCAGAATCATTAAAAGAGATTGGGGTTAGATGCAATCCACAACCACTAAGCTTTGCGGTTCTTCGACAAAAGAACCGAGATCACGATTTTGATGCCATGCTTAGCGCTTGGTCGAGCTCATCTTTTCCAGAAGACTACACACAGATTTGGGGCACAGAATCTTGGACAAAACACGGCTCCAATTATGTTGGTTTTGGAAATGCAGCATCTGATATGCTGATTGACTCGATAAAACAAGAAACCAATCTTGTAAGGCGAAAAGAGTTGTCTAATCGTCTGCAGGAAATGATTGTTGAAAACCAGCCTTATGCATTTCTCTTCTCATACTCAAAACGAGTAGTTGCTCATAAGAGATTTCATAATGTGCAGTTTGGTCCTAATCCTCCGCATGTTAACCTGTCCGAATGGGTGCAAAACCCACTCGGTTCGTCAGATAGTCAGCAGGATAATTAACCCCTCAAGTGGTAGCTCTTAGGCTGAACAAACGTTCTAATCCCAGCATGGGATAGGGTAGAGCCAAGGCCAGAATTGCCTCGCCCGCTCCAAGGAATGTTTGGGCTAACGCGGTCGCAGCAATTCCAGTAAACTGTACCAGAATTCAACTGTTGCATAAGCTCTAATGCACGGTTTTCATCCGTTGTAAAAACCGAAGAAGTCAAACCATAAGGCGTATCCAACATCAGCTCAATCGCTTCTGCATCATCCTTAACCTTCTGAATTCCTATGATAGGACCAAAGCTTTCGTCCATCATAACCTTCATAGAATGGTCAACATTTGAAAGGACGGTTGGGTTAAAGTAGAAGCCTTTTTGCTCCGACCGGCTTCCGCCTAAAAGAAGGTTGGCTCCTTTTGCTGTTGCGTCAACTACTTGGTCTGCCAAAACATCCATCTGTTGCGGACGAGTCAAAGAACCTAAGAAAGTTCCTTCAGCTGTGGGGGCCCCCATCTTCATTTGCTTGGCTTCTTCCACAAAAGCTTCCACGTACGCATCATAAATATTCTCATGAACGTAAATCCGTTCCACTGCACAACAGCTCTGACCGTTATTGTAAAACGCCCCTTCAACACCACCAGCGGCCACAGCTTTCACATCTACATCTTCCGTAACGTACATTGGGTCTTTGCCTCCAAGTTCTAACCCTACAGGAACGAGTTTGCCAGCCACACGCTCTGCAATGTATTTTCCAGTAGCGTATGACCCCGTAAAGAAATAACCGTCAAGCGGAAGATTCAAAAGCGCTTCTCCCGCATCTCTTGCACCGACTACAACCTGAAAGACATCTTTAGGAACACCTGCCTGCCAAAGCATTTCGGCCATGTTAAATCCAGTAAGTGTGCTATATTCAGAAGGTTTGTAAAGCACAGCATTCCCGCCAATCAACGCAGGAATAAAAACATTCATTCCAACCAAAATCGGATAGTTCCATGCCGAGATGTTGGCAATAACACCAAGAGGTTCGTAAGCGATTTTCTCTCTTGTTCCTCCTTCAGATACAGCCCATTCTTCTGCCAAATACTTCTCGCTGTTGGCAACGAAGTATTCGCTTCTACCAATCCCACCACTTATTTCTCCTTTGGCCTGACCAACGGGTTTTCCCACCTCGGAAGTCATGTCTGCCGCAATTTTATCAGCATTAGCCGACATCAACTCATTGAACTTAGCAATGCAAGCGATGCGCTCTTTCAATGGCTTTTTAGCCCACGCCTTTTGTGCGGTTTTTGCCGTTTCATACTTATTTTGAATAGAAGCTGAGCTGTCTTCTGCTACCTCTTGGATTACCGCTTCTGTAGCGGGATTAATGATTTTCATTTACTGCTTTTTGCGAATGATAAAAATGTGTCAATAATTTTAAATGGGTCGATGAGTTTATAGCCCATCGTGTGAAAGAATTCTGGGTGCCATTGCACGCCCATAATTTTGCCTGGTTCTACACTTTCGTGAATAAATGCTTCCAGAATATTGTCTTCCGTGGAGTA
>JBMYXX010000336.1:0-3056 GCA_049608805.1 Flavobacteriales bacterium
GCTATTTTCTCAGGATTAAAATCATCTCTACTAAGCCAAGCGAGTTCCTCATCTGCGTTTTCAACCACAGCCAAATCTTCGACAAACCAAGCGTTACCAGAAGCTAGCGGATTGGCTCTTACCATTGGTTGACCATCGCTACCAGGCGTTATAAAATACTTGGTATTTAGCATGTTTAACACCGCCAAATTGGTTTTGCTGATACAAGAATCTATCAACTCTTGGTACCGCTTAAGCTTAGCTCCGTGGTAACCACCAATTGACTTATGGAAATAGGAAGTCTTAGAGTCATTGAATGTGCTGGCCGTTAGGTTGATTACCCGGAAATTAGGGTCGGTATCAGCCAGAATCTCTTTATCTGCGGCAGTAGGCAAAATCACATTTTTGGCTTTGCTCTTTCTCACAAAATCATCCTCGCTGAGGTACCTCTGATCTACATTCCATAAATCAACCAAAACCAAAACAGCAATAATAAGTGCGGCCATGTTGGCTTTTATCTTATTCATTTGAAAAACGAACAACAGTGCTGCCGTGAGGAGAATAAACACCAATGAGCGCAACGCATCCGACTTTACCAGCCCAGCTCTATCTTCCTGCAAAGCATCTAGCAACCATTCAAATTGAGTTCCGATAAGCGTTGAATCTCTATCCGTCATAAAATCAAGAAAAACGCCTGGCATTACTGCAAAAAGTAGGCAAAGACCGCCCACAACTCCAGTTGCAACCAAGAGTGGCTTCTTCAGTTCATTTCTGTTTTCAGAATCAAAAAATGCCTTGAGACCCAAGACTGCCAAAACTGGAAGAACAAGCTGCGCAATTACCAAGGTCATGGATACCGCTCTAAACTTATTGTAAGCTGGGAAGTAGTTAAAAAACAGATCTGAAAAGACTGCAAAATTCTCTCCCCAAGAGAGCATTATAGACAAGATAAAAGCTGCTAAAAGCCACCATTTATCAGACGACCTAATTACAAACATCCCCAATAGAGCAAGGAAACAAATGATGGCACCCAAATAAACTGGGCCAGAAGTAAACGGCTGTGCTCCCCAGTACGAAGTTGTCATTTGCTGTAGCTGCTGTAGCCGTTGCGCTTCTTCTTGGGTGGTTGGTCTGTTTGAAACAAAAGCTTCATAAGTTGCCGACTGGTCATCCGCCAAAAACGAATTCATGCTGCTGCCCCCCATGAAATTAGGAACAAGGAGCGTAAACGTTTCTCCAACTCCGTAGCTCCACCGCATGGCGTAGCCTTTATCTAATCCAGAACTTCCTTGCTGCGTAGTTAACTCAGATTTACCGCGCATGGTTTCTGCACCATAGTCTGCGGTAGTCCATAAAGCACCAAAATTTGGTCCAACGGCTAGCAATGCCGCAACCACCATCAGCCCAGTGGCTTTAGCAAATTGTGGCAGTTGGTTTTGCTTTACTGCTTCTACCAATTTAACTACGCCAAGAATTAAAATTACCAGCAACAAATAGTAGGTAATCTGCAAGTGATTAGTGGCAATTTGTAGAGAAAGAAAAAGGGCTAGAAGTGCTGAACCCAGCCATATTTTACCTCTATAAGTAAGAATAATTGAACCTAAAACAGGAGCCATATACGCCATGGCGTGGGCTTTAGAATTGTGTCCAGCTTCAATAATTATTAGCGTGTAAGACGCCAAGCCAAAAGCGAGAGAACCGGCCAATGCATAGCGCCAATTAACGCCCATCATTAAGAACATAAAGTAGGCTCCTGCCATCATTAAAAAGAGTAATCCTGCTGGATGAGGGATGCTCTGATTGATTGTTCGCGCAAGCCGATTAGACCAATTGTTTGGGTAAAGGGTAGAAATCTGATAGGCTGGCATTCCGCCAAACATTGAGTTAGTCCAGAGTGGTTCTTCTTTGGCTGTTTCACGATAATCCTTTATTTCCTTACTCATACCAAGGAAATTGACAATATCTGACTGAACCAATTTCTTACCCTGAAGCACCGGATGCATATAGGCAAGTGCAACACAAAGTAGTCCGACCACAACTAAAATGTGTGGAATCAGTTTCTTGAATTTATCCATACTTATAATTGATTAATTAGGTGAGAATATGCTAGTCTTTGACTTCTTCAAACTCAACATACTCACCTTCAGATTCTGACACAGAGCCTGGTGTTTTTTTCTCCGCGCCTTTCTGAATTATTACATCCCCTTCTTGCTGCGAAGTTTGTCCTCCACCGTTTTGCTGCTCGTATGCTTGGCGCATTCTATCCTCCATGTTCTGTTGTGCTTTATTCACAACTTTCTTAGCCACAATAGGAAAGAAAAGTCTGAACATCACCTTCCAGAGGTAGTAAACAACAACCATGAAGAGGATTACTTTGAGTAGCATTTGGTGCTAATTGTCTATCGGCTAAGATATAAGTTACGCTCCGAATAGATTTCGCGGAAGAACTCGTCATTCAAATCATCTATAAAGCGAATTGCCTCTCCGGTTGACTTCATTTCAGGTCCTAACTCCTTATTCACGTTCGGGAATTTCTCAAATGAGAAAACAGGAATCTTTATTGCGTAGCCTTCTTTATGAGGATTGAATTTAAAGTCTTTTAACTTTTTCTCGCCCATCATCACCTTAGTAGCATAGTTCACGTAAGGTTCTCGGTAGCTTTTAGCAATAAACGGAACCGTTCTAGACGCTCTTGGGTTTGCCTCAATGATATAAACCACCTCATCTTTAACAGCAAATTGAATGTTTATCAGTCCAATTGTATTCAATTCTTTGGCAATTGTAATGGTATGCTTCTCAATTTGAGCCATTACATTATCGCTTAAATCGAAGGCCGGAAGCAATGCGTAGCTATCGCCAGAATGGATACCTGCTGGCTCAATGTGTTCCATAATCCCAAGGATTTGAACGTCCTCACCATCACAAATGGCATCTGCTTCTGCTTCAATTGCTCCTTCCAAGAAATGGTCGAGAAGAATTCTGTTTCCAGGAATGTCTTTCAACAAATTGACCACATGATTTTCGAGTTCTTGCTCGTTAATCACAATTTTCATGTTCTGACCTCCCAAAACATAAGA
>JBMYXX010000337.1:0-3042 GCA_049608805.1 Flavobacteriales bacterium
AGCTTTCCAATTTTGGTCTCAATAAAATCTATAAGCTTTTGGTCGGCATCGAAATGGATTGATTGAATCTTCACACTCATGGCTTTCTGTTTTATGCCCTAGGGTGGGCTTGTTTATATATCTGGGTTAATTTCTCAATTGTATTGTGCGTGTAAACTTGCGTTGCCGATAAACTGGCATGACCAAGTAACTCCTTGATGGCATTAAGGTCGGCACCATTATTAAGCATATGCGTTGCAAAAGTGTGCCTAAGGATATGTGGACTTTTCTTCTCAATGGTCGTTACTAATCGAAGGTATCGATTCACTTTTCTATAAACAAATCCATCCGACATCTGTTCTCCGCCATCATTAACTAAAAGGAATTCAGTCTGATTATTGCCATCAAACTCGGCTTTCGCCAAAGCACGATATTCGGCAACCAGCAATAGACTGGTTTGAGACAATGGGATAATTCGTTCTTTATTGCGCTTGCCAAGCACCTTAATTTCTTGATTACCAATATTTACATTAGACGACTTAAGCCCAATTAACTCGGCCCGTCTCATTCCGGTGCAATAGAGTAACTCAATAATCAGCTTATCTCTCAAACCTTTAAAGTCTTCTCCAAACTCCATTTGATTCAGCAGATTTTCCATTTGAGTCTGCTCAAGAAATAGTGGCAATTTCTTTTTAGTTTTCAACGAAGTGATTTTAGCCATCGGGTTTTTATCAACCACCTCATTTCTAATTAAGTGCTTGTAAAAAGACCGTAAACAGGAAATCTTCCTATTAACAGATGTAGCCTGAAGTTTATCGTCTTCAAGAATAGAAACTATCCAGGAACGGATATCATGATGATCAACCTCTTGGATTGAGGCAATCTCTAAATTCTCGGAAATGTGATAAATGAATTGGTCTAGGTCCTTAGAATAGGCCGTAACCGTATGCTCAGAAAATCGCTTCTCTTTCTGGATGTAATCTAAAAACCCCTCTACAATCTCGCGCATAAAAAAATTCCAGCTAGTGTTTCACTAACTGGAATTTAGATATAATGTTTCAGGAAGTCTAAAAAACTACCCTTCGTCTTCTATTCTAAGACCTTGTACGTATCGAGCTTTCTTCATTTCTTTTCTTCGCTCAACAGAAGGCTTAATGTATTGTTTACGCGCTCTTAACTGACGCATTGCACCTGTCTTCTCAAACTTTCGCTTGAACTTTTTAAGACTTCTTTCGATGCTTTCTCCTTCTTTAACTGGTATAATCAACATGTCTTTTACCTCCTTTTATTCGAAATCGGGGTGCAAAGATAATTTTTTCTTTAAACCCAACTAGCCTTTAATAAGATTCTTGGCAATTACCACTTTTTGAATCTCCGAAGTACCCTCTCCAATTGTGCAAAGCTTGCTATCTCTGAAGAATTTTTCAGCTGGAAAATCTTTGGTAAATCCGTATCCGCCAAAAATCTGAACCGCTTCTGTACTTGAGCGTACACAAACCTCCGAGGCATAATACTTAGCCATGGCAGACTTAACTGTAACGTTTTGCCCCTTGTTCTTCATATCAGCCGCTTGCATGGTTAGCAATTCTGCAGCTTCATATTCCGTGTGCATATCAGCCAATTTGAAGCCAATACCTTGAAATTGTGCAATTGGTTTTCCGAACTGCTCACGTTCTTTAGCGTACTTGGTAGCCGCTTTTGTTGCGCCTTTAGCGATGCCTAAAGAAAGTGCCGCAATAGAAATTCTTCCTCCGTCCAACACTTTCATGGCTTGGATAAAACCATCACCCTCTTTCCCAATCATGTTGCTTTCGTGCACTCGGCAGTCTTGGAAGATTAGCTCGGCTGTTTCTGAAGCACGCATTCCCAATTTATTCTCCTTCTTTCCTGAACTGAAGCCAGGAGTTCCTTTTTCAACAGCGAAAGCGGTCATTCCATGAGAATCTCCTTTCTCGCCAGTTCTAGTCATTACCACAGCAATGTCTCCAGAAATGGCATGAGTAATGAAGTTCTTCGCTCCGTTAATCACCCAATATTCACCGTCCTTAACGGCCGTGGTATTCATGCCGCCAGAATCTGAACCCGTATTATGTTCGGTTAACCCCCAAGCGCCAATCCATTCTGCAGCAGCCAATTTTGGTAACCAACGTTGCTTTTGTTCTTCGTTTGCATGAGCCAAAATATGACCAGTACAAAGTGAATTATGAGCTGCCATTGAAAGCGCAATACTTCCGCACACGGCACCTATTTCTGTAATGGCGGTAACGTATTCTAAATAAGAAAGACCTGCTCCACCATACTTTTGAGGAACCACAACACCCATCAAACCTAGTTCTCCCATTTGCTTGAAAAGCGGAACAGGAAACTCTTGGCTTTCATCCCACTCCATCATTTTTGGGCGAATGTTCTTCTCTGCAAAATCGCGGCACATGTCCGCAATCATTTTCTGGTTCTCGTTCTGTGAAAAATCCATCTATTAATAGTTTACAAGGCTTGAGAAATTCTCGGAATAAGCATCCAATTTCTCTTTACCGTTTAAAAAATCGAGTGTTACTAAAAACGAAAAACCTGCTACGTTTCCGTTTTGTTTTTTGATGAGTTCTGCTGCTGCACAAGCTGTTCCGCCCGTGGCTAACAAATCATCATGTATAAGTACGTTCCAGCCTGGCTGAATGGTGTCTATGTGCATCTCAACCTCCGCACTTCCGTACTCTAAATCGTATTTATGCGAAACGGTTTCATAAGGCAACTTGCCCGCTTTACGAACCGGAATAAATGGCACCTTTAATACTTGCGCTGCCATCATCCCGAAAAAGAAGCCGCGGCTTTCAACCCCAACAATGGCATCAATATTCCATTTAGAGGCTTGGTCAGCCATCTCCTTGGCAATATCAACACTAAGTTGATGGTCCATTAAAATAGGCGTGATGTCTTTAAACAGAATTCCTGGTTTAGGGAAATCTGGCACATCTCTAATGGCTTGTTTAATTCTGGTTTCGAGCATTAATTTCTGGGTGAAATCGGCTGCAATTTTACGATAAGTTAGGCGAACTACGAAGGAGC
>JBMYXX010000338.1:0-3014 GCA_049608805.1 Flavobacteriales bacterium
CCTTCTTACTTCCCGTTTACAGAGCCAAGTGCCGAAATGGATGTCTATTGGGGCTTAGAAACGGAGGCTGATTATCGAATTACCAAAGGAACCGGTTGGTTAGAAGTATTGGGTTGCGGGATGGTTGATCCGAACGTTCTAAAATCCTGCGGGATTGACCCAGAAGAATATTCTGGTTTTGCCTTCGGGATGGGAATTGAACGAACCGCCATGCTGAAGTACCAAGTAAAAGACTTGCGTTTGTTCTTTGAAAACGACAAGCGATTCTTAGACCAATTCAAATCTGCATACTAGAAAGTGATGAAAGAGAAGATTGACGCGTTAAGAGCCAAAGAGGCCGAAGCCAAATTAGGCGGTGGGGAGAAAAGAATTGAGTCACAACATGGCAAGGGAAAACTCACCGCACGTGAGCGTATTGCGTTGCTTATGGACGAAGGAAGCTTCGAAGAAATTGGCATGTTCGTTACGCATCGTTCCACAGAATTTGGGCTTGACCGCCAAAAGTTTTTGGGCGATGGTGTCATTACTGGTTTCGGAACAATTAACGGCAGAACGGTTTACGTTTTTGCACAGGATTTCACTGTTTTCGGTGGTTCATTGGCAGAAATGCACGCGAAGAAAATTTGCAGAATTATGGATTTGGCCATGGAGAATGGCGCTCCATTAATTGGGCTAAATGATTCTGGCGGTGCCCGAATTCAAGAAGGCGTTGTTTCCCTTGGTGGCTATGCCGATATCTTTTACAAAAACACACTTGCGTCTGGAGTAATTCCACAGATTTCTGCCATTATGGGGCCTTGCGCTGGTGGCGCGGTTTACTCTCCGGCTCTCACAGATTTTGTGATTATGGTGGAGGATTCTAGCTACATGTTCGTTACCGGGCCAAATGTGGTGAAAACCGTTACACACGAAGAAGTTACTTCGGAAGAGTTGGGTGGTGCAAGCGCACACTCAACCAAGTCTGGTGTAACGCATTTTTCAAGCGCCAACGATTTAGAGTGTATCGAAAACCTCAAGAAACTATTGAGTTACGTTCCTCAAAATTGCGAGGAAGAATCGCCTCAGATTGCTTACCAAGCGGCCGATGAAAAACGTCCTGCGTTGGATGAAATCATTCCCGAAAACCCGAACCAACCTTACGACATCAAAGAAGTAATTGAGTCCGTTACGGATGCTGGTTCCTTTTTCGAAGTGCATAAAGACTTTGCCGAAAACATGGTTGTAGGTTTTGCTCGTTTGAGCGGAAAAAGCATCGGAATTGTAGCCAATCAGCCAGCTGTTTTGGCAGGTGTACTTGATATTGATGCATCTACCAAAGGCGGTCGTTTTGTTCGTTTCTGCGATTGCTTCAACATTCCATTATTGGTGTTTGAAGATGTTCCTGGTTTCCTTCCTGGAACAGACCAAGAATGGAACGGAATTATCTCCAACGGTGCCAAATTGCTTTACGCTTTTAGCGAAGCAACTGTACCAAGAATTACGGTCATCACCAGAAAAGCATACGGTGGTGCTTACGATGTAATGAACAGCAAGCACATTGGTGCCGATATGAATTACGCGTGGCCTTCGGCTGAAATTGCTGTGATGGGAGCGAAAGGCGCGGCTGAAATCATTTTCCGAAATGAGATTAAGGCTTCGGACAATCCAGAGGCTAAACTCAAGGAGAAAGAAGAAGAATACTTAGACCACTTTGCTAATCCTTACCGAGCGGCAGAAATGGGATATGTTGATGAAGTAATACTGCCTTCAAACACAAGAGAGAAGTTGATTAAAGCTTTTTCTATGCTGAAAAACAAAGCCCGAACATTGCCTCGCAAGAAGCATGGGAACATTCCTTTGTAGCGCATTGCGAAGGAACAATAACTGAAGCAATCTCCCGACAGATTGCCATGCTTCGCTCGCAATGACGAAATTGGCATCGTGAAACGGATTTTATGCCTTCTTTTCTTGCCTCTTTCTCTTCTCGCCCAAGAGAATCTGGATAGCCTTATTGCTTTGCCATATGATGAAATGGTTTCTGATTTATCCGCATCAAAAACCCGGCTTGATGCTGGACTAGAATCGGCAATCGAAGCAAAAAACGAACTCGCGATAGCAGAGATTTATTCCAAACTAAACATCGTTACCTACCTGCAAGGTGAGTTGGATGTGGCTTTGGATTACGGCATCAAGGCCATCGAACTATTCGAACATTTAAACATGCCTAACCGTGTTGGCGGCTTGTATTGTAGCATTGGTTATTCGCTTAAAAGGCGAGATATGAATGAGGCCAATCGATACATGCGAACTGGCCTGTCCATCCTTAAAAAACTGGATGATGCCGTCCAATTAGAAACTGGAAACAACAATTATGGCGTCCTAAAAGAGATGGAAAACCAACTCGATAGCGCGAATTTCTACTACAATCTTGCTCTTGAAACGGCCATTGCTAGAAATGACAGCATCGCAATTCCTTATGCGCTAAATAACCTGGCGGGAGTTGCTGTTATGACCGAAGATTTCCCTTCAGCAAAACAGTATTTCAGCCGTGCTTATCAAATCAGGAAACTTAGAAATGAGGCCTACGGAATTCTAGAAAACACCATTTACTTCGGAGATTATTTTTCGGCTGTAAGCCAAACCGATTCGGCCATTTTCTATTATCGAGATGCGATTGACCAAAGCTATAAAGTTGGTTATCCGTACATGCGTCAATACTGTTTTGAGCAGTTGGCTCTGGTTTACGAATTGGATGGAAATGCCACGGAAGCGCTGGCCGCTCAAAAAATGTATTCGGCCATAAAAGACAGCCTGATAACCGAAAAGCGAACGGAGCAGTTGGCTGAAATGGAAACGCGTTTCAAAACCACTCAAAAGGAAAAGGAAAACCTTGTCTTGAAGCAGGAAACGCAAGAACAGCAGTTGGTAGTTTCTCGTCAACGAAACTGGATTATTGGTATTGGAAGCGGTGCTTTGATTCTATTGTTTTTAGGCTTATTCATTTTACAGCGAAACAAACGATTGGCCGAGGCGAA
>JBMYXX010000339.1:0-3004 GCA_049608805.1 Flavobacteriales bacterium
TTTGCTTTTTGGGCGTTTCCAAGTGCTAGTTTCTCTGCTGTATCGAAGTAAAGAACTTGCATTCCAAGAGATTCTGCCAAAACACTAAGTTGAGAACCAATATTCCCGTACCCCACAATACCGAGTTTCTTACCACGGATTTCAACACTTCCTTTGGCAGATTTATTCCAAACAGAACGGTGCATAGCCATGTTTTTCTCCACGGTACCGCGCATAAGCATTATCATTTCGCCAATAACCATCTCAACCACAGAACGTGTATTGCTGAATGGTGCATTAAACACGCTTATGCCTTTTTTCATGCAGGCGTCCAAGTCAATTTGATTAGTACCAATACAAAAAGCGCCAATAGCTAAGAGACGATCTGCAGCATCTACAACTTTCTGAGTTATGTGCGTTTTAGAACGGATTCCAAGCACATGAATGCCTTTGATAGCCTCGCACAACTCAGCTTCCGTTAAACTACCACTGAGTAAATCAACTTGATAGCCTTCTGTTTTTAGTTGCTGAACTGCATTTTCATGAATTCCTTCCAACAACAAAACTTTAATCCTGTTTTTAGGATAAGAGATAGACATTGGCAGGTTTTCCTTGTAAAGAATTTCATCTAAGCTGGGCGCTATATGGTCCGCCTTGTCTAGGATATTCTCTCGTTCTATATTCTCTGTAAATGCGTGAAACTTGTCTGCAATTCCTGCTGCGCGAGTTTGATAATCAGAGAACCCATCGCCTATCATGTGAATCTCTCCTGGCAGATTCATCTTTTTAAGCTGATCTATCTTTCCATCTGGTTTTGCCAAATCATTATCCCTATCGAAACCGTTGATTTTACCGTTTCTGGCAAACTCAAACGTGTTGGCATAAATACGTTCCGATGGAATCTTGTACTTAGCCATAATTGGGTCGATAAACTCTTTAAACCCACACGAAACGATGTAAATATCATCGGCAAACTCCTTGAAGAAATCTTTGTTCCGAGAAATTGATGGTGATATTTTACGACCAAGCCTTCGAACCAAAGGTTCTAAATGATCTTTGTGCGCTCCAAGTATTTTTAGCCGCTTTTCAAGAGACTCTGTGAATGTTATATCTCCGTCAACACCTTGATCGGTAATCTTACCAATTTGGGCAATTTTCTCCTTTCGCTTTGGGTCTCCCTTCAGAGAGATTTCCGCCAGCTCTTCAAAGGCTTCAACTTGGGTTAACGTACTGTCAAAATCAAAAACAAAAGTTCTTTTTTTCTCTTCGTTCATTAGTAAGAAACGTAAAATGGAATTTCGTGAGAGACACCTGAGTAATTGTCCCACGCTGTGTAGCGGATATGGTATTGACCTTGAACCCAGGCGCTATCTACCTGAAAGTACCAACTAAACTGGTTTGTATAATCAAGCAAATTATTGCTAATCCATGGAAAAGTGACAAACTGAATTGTGTCTGAAAAATCTGAACGCCCAATAAAAATATCGGAGAAAATTAAGTCCTGAGAATCAGTTACAGAACCAGAAAGTGCAAATCCCTGACCAAACCCTAAAGTATCTGCGGTAGGACCAGCAACATCAAACACTGGGGGCTCAGAGTCAATGCTATTCACAATTCTGAATCTAGACGTGTCTCGAATCGCCTCATTCCCTTCAACATCAATAGCTGTAAGCGTTGCAAAGTAATAGCCGTTAAAAACATCATCAGGCAGGGCAAAAGTTTCATCTAGAAAAATGCCGCTGGTTTCATTCGACACAGACTCTACCTGAATAAAGCTGTATGTAGAATCGGCTCCAACGTCATTTAGAGAATCTATGCCAGAAACGGCCAATTTATACTGCAAAATGCCCGTATTATCTAGAATTGTAGCAACCAGCCGAATTCCATCATCGGTTGTAACCACATCGTTTTCTGCCGGGCTTTCTAGTTCTACGGTTGGCCGCTCTGTATCCGTTTCTGGCTTACAACCAGAAACTGCAACTGCTACTAGTATTAAAATGAGGAGTCTATTTATCACGTTTCGAAGTTAATTGACACAATTTGACTGAGCATGAAAACCGAAAATATGTTTGAATATTATTGTTCACAATTCTGGACTAATAAAACAGACAGAAATATATGTAACGAAAACCTGAAAATGGGGTATAAACCACATTGACTGGAATAAGTTAAGAATGATTCGTAAGATACTTTTTGCATTTTTTGCTGGAATATTGACTTGGACAAACGTTCATGCGCAGGATCCTACTTTCACTCAATTCTATGCAAATCGAACTTATATCAACCCGGCTTATGCTGGGGCGGATTTAGGCGTCCGATTTAATTTCAATTACCGAAATCTGTGGACGGCTATTCCTGGGGATTTTTCTACCTACTCTGGCGGTGTTGATGTTGGAGACCCAAATATTTTCGGTGGGATTGGTTTTTTAGCCAATGCAAGTAATGAGGGCGAAGGCCAACTACATACACAGCGCTATAGCCTGATGTATTCTTATAGGTTAATTGTAGTTCCGAGAATGTTCGATATTCATTTTGGACTGGACGCTGCCTATATGAGTAAGGAAATAAAGGACTGGGATTCTTTTGTATTCTCAGACCAACTGCATCCCATTTATGGAAACATTAGCCCTACTAACGCCCAACGACCAGAAAAGCTAAAGGTTGAAATGCCAGATTTTAATGTTGGGATGTTAGCCCGTTTCAACATAAAGCCTGGAGGAGGAAGATCAATTAGATCCAGGAAAACAATAGCAAATACCATTGGTTTTGCAGCTCATCACATTACTTCCCCAAATGAGTCTCTGCTAGGTAGAACCGAAAAGCTACCAATCAGATTCTTAGGTCATTACAGCATGTTGGTTTCGTTATCTAAAGTAAGAGCCAAGAAACCATTCTATCTCTCACCTAATATAATGTACGAACATCAGCGTAATCTTTCAACTCTAAACGTTGGAATTTACGCCTTACGCGCACCAGTTATGATTGGTGTTTGGTACCGAAACGAGCTCAGGTTTGAGGCTGATGA
>JBMYXX010000340.1:0-3002 GCA_049608805.1 Flavobacteriales bacterium
GACCACGAGGCACCATAAATGCGTTAAACTCTTCAGGGAAAACATCATTTTCTGCAGCGGTGTACCATGCCTCGCCAGAATATACTTGCTCAGGATAGCGTGGTGGCGGAATCTTTCTAAAGTTCACCTGATCTAGGAAACACAACTCATCATAATCGTAGAAAATTACTCTGCCATGGCGCGTTACCCCAAAGTTTTTCAAGAGTAAATCTCCCGGGAAAATGTTTGCTGCCGCGAGTTCTCTAACCGCATTACCGTAATCGATAACAGCTGCTTTGCCGCGCTCTTCGTCCACCATTTCTAGGTAGAGGTTTAATGGCGTAAGTTTCCTTTCTGTAAAGAGGTGCTTTACCACCACTTTATCGCCATCTACGTAGCAAGTCTCCGAGCATTCTACAAGCAACTCATGAAGTGTTACTTCATCAATTCGGTCTTTCTCAAACTCAAGGTATTCGTATTCCATGGCGTCTGCTAAGCGCCCCACTCTATCGTGCATAAACACAAGACGATAGCAGTCAATTACATGCTGCCGGCCAAAATTTTTGGTTGGGCCAAATTTGTCTCTAATAACTTTAAAAACAACATTGAAACCAGGAAGCGTAAACACCACCATCACCATTCCTTTAGTCCCTGGTGCGGGAACATAACGGTCATCAGAATATTCTAAATGCCTGTAGAGTTCTTTAACTAAAACCGTTTTGGAATGTCGGTTATAACCTATGCTAGCATAAAGCTCAGATAGGTTTTTGTGTTTCATTAACGGCCGAAGAAAATGAATAAGGTCAACTGGGTTTTCGGTATCAACCAAAAAGTAACTTCTCGTAAAACTGAACACAATTGAGATGTCGTTCTTACTAAAAAGAACGCCATCTACCTTAACTCCTGCATCTGTATGTATGAGTGGTAATACTATCGGAATCTGAATATTTCCTTTGGTGATTTTACCAACCAGATATGCTCCTTTATTCCGGTAGAACACAGAACTAATCATGTCCATTTGGTCCACTTCCTCAAGCCTACCAAACCGCTCGGTTACCTGATTCCGAATGGCTATGGCAATGCGCTCTACATCAGCTTCTAAATTGCTAAGCGCAAACTCAAACTGGTACGCCTTCAATATCCGGCTCCAGATTGTTTCTAGGTTATCAGAACCGAGATAAAAACGTTTGTAAATAGGTTCTTTCGGATTGGTTTGCAGCACTCTCCGTTCAAAATCAATGAATTCAACTTCCTCATCAATTCCCTGATTAATGAAGAGCTTGCGCAAAACAGAGTTAAAATAACTCTCTACAATTGGGCCGTCTCTCCGTTCAGAAACGAACTCCGCAAACTTTGACTTTAGAACTTTCCAAGTTGCATGATCTTTGAAATCCTTTTTAAGAATTTCAATCAACTTAGCTTCAGACCGAACCACATACTCTTTGTATAAATCAAGCCGTGTTATGGCTAGTTTCTGACCTTCTTTCCAAGCACGATTTGCAAAGATTTGAGCAGACGTTCGTGTTAGCTTCTTAAACTCAAAATGAAAGTCATCGAAGTCGTCAAGAATAACTTGCGCGGCATCTGCTATTATTTCTTTTTTGCCCATTACCGTGTGTAATGTATATCTAAACTGGTAATGCTATCCGCCTGCGTGAAAGAATTAATCGTTGCTCCATTAATCAGGGACACTTCGTTCAGAACGTTTCGGCTTGCCCCTACAATTGAATTATTGTCAACATCAAACACAATATCTTGGTAGTTATCGGCAGTAAGCATATTCAGAAAATTAGGATTGTAAGTATAACTATACAATCCACTTTCGTGAGCAATTGCAAATTTTCCAGCATCAGTTTCCACGGCATCACGCAGCATCCCGCTAGGTAAACTTCGCGGCTCCCACCAGCCGTTGCTGCCAATGTCGTAATGCAAAACTTTGGCCTCTCCGTTTTCATTACCAAAAAGCAAAACCTCATCAGTTTGTAATTGGCAAATTGACTCAACATTCATTGGAACCTCAACCTGCCACAGTAAAACATTTGTAACTCTTTGATAAACAAACATGTGATGGCTGCCGTCTCCAATCAATTGCATTTCTACAACTAGGTACGTATCATCAGCATAAACAGACTCTGGTCTGTAATTCCCAGTCAATTCTGATAAGGTTCTAGTCCCGTTGAGATTGTAGGACCTCAGTTCTTTATCGTATAATCCAACATACACCGTATTGCTAAAACAGTACAAGGTGGTGTACCGAGGAATTTGGTTAACGTTAGCCGTGTTATCAGACCAAACAACTCCATTTGTTGCTAAATCTATTGAGTTTATCCCGGTAGAAAACTGTCCTAAAAAAGTAAGTCTATCATTCAAAGAATTAACACACAACTGTTTTATATCCTGATTAGGATTTAACCATTGAACTCCGGATTGAAGTATAGAGTCAAGTTTCCAAATTTGGTTTGAAGGGCTTGCAGAAGAAAAATAAACTGCTCGTCTTTTCTTTGGGATTGCTACAATTCTTATTTCTCGAAACTCCCTCGTTTCATTAACTCCATCTGAAGCGGTTATCAATACGTGATAATCTCCGGTTTCTAGAAGTTTATTCTCTAAAACAATTTCAGCGGAAGCGGTAAAATTTATCTCACTAAAGTTGACAGAAGTACTTGGGCCGATTGGAACAAAACTGGCATCGACAATATTTGCCGAAACGAATTCTAAACGAGACTCTTCCTCTACAGAAAATCGGGCAACAACAGTATCTAAAACATTAAATAATCGTCCTTGGTTAGGCTCTATAAACGTTACTCTTGGCGGAATGGAATCTTCCTTTTCGCAAGCGTCTAAAAAGACAACCATCACTAGAACGGTTAAGAGAAGAAGGAGTTTACCAAATTGCATGGTTCAAAGTTATCCACTTAGTTTCAACCGATTTCATTATCTTAAAGTTGGTAAGTAAACCCGTTTGAGGCAAGGAAAAGCACTAATTTGGCAGCCCCAAAACAAGCCACGTTTTAGCCAATAAC
>JBMYXX010000341.1:0-2991 GCA_049608805.1 Flavobacteriales bacterium
TCAACCACAAAGCAATTATCCTTCTTAATAATCTCGCTTTTAGCCTGATAAATACCATAAACAATCTTGCTCTTGTGGTACACATCGGTCTCTGGCGAGTTAATGTATTTCGCAACCTTTTTATCGTTTCTCAGCGTTCGTCCGCCAAAGGCAATCACGCGCCCAGAAAGGTTGTGAATCGGAAACATCACCCGACCTTTAAAACGGTCAAGCAACTTGTTTTCACGTTCAATACAAAGACCAGAATCAACCAAGAATTTTCGGTTGTATTGCGCTTCCAAAGCCTTGTTTCCAAAAGAATCGTATCGGTCAAAACAATAACCTAAATCAAACTTTTCAATCGTTTCTTGAGAGAATCCTCGCTCCTTAAAATAGCTGAGGCCAATGGCCTGACCTTCCTCCGTTTTTAGCAGATTAGTTGTAAAGGTTTTCTGCCCGAAACCAAGAACCAAAAGCAAGCTTTCGCGAGCCGTATTTTCCGCAATTTGTTCGGGCGTTTGTTCCTCCTCCGCAATCTCAATGTTGTATCGTTTGGCTAAATGACGCAACGCCTCAGGGTACGTCATTTGCTCATGATCCATCATAAAATTGACGGAATTCCCGCCCTTTCCGCAACCAAAACACTTGTAAATTCCCTTTGGTGGCGAAACGCTAAACGAAGGCGTTTTCTCATTATGAAACGGGCAATTTCCCCACAGGTTAGCGCCCTTCTTTTTCAGGTGCACGTAGTCTCCAACAACCTCCTCAACTCGGGCCGTTTCAAAAATCTGTGCTATTGTTTCCTTGGGAATCAAAGGGCATTAAAAGTACACCAACTATCCCTCAAAATCAGCTTAAAGTTTTTAACAATTTGGGCATGTCCTGAGCGAAGTCGTAGGGCGTTACCCCTTGGCGTAGCCAGAGGTTATCGAAGCCTAGTGCGTAGGGGTCAGGCTGTCCGCTAAATCTTTCCCAACACCCTTCGAGAACCTCAGGGTTCGGTAAAGGATGCCGCTTCCATCCTTAACGCGGGCTCAACCTGAAACCAGCGTTTTTCAGATAGCTTTTTTTACCTACAAATGTTTCAAATCCTTAGAGTCGCATAATAGCGCAAGACGCTTGGAGTTATCACTCAGCCTACCAACTTAACTCACCTCGCCATGAAGAATCTCCTCGCTATCATCCTGCTTGTTTCTAGGTCAGTTTTGGCACAAGATGCTGTTCAGCTTTCTGTTCATTTCGATAAAGAGAGCGATGTGCCATACATGCCAGAAATGGCCATGCTTAACGAAATAGCATACCACCCAAATTCTAAGCAACTCAGGTTTGCGGTGGTTGGGCATACAGATGCAAATGGTTCGGCTAATTACAATCAGGAATTATCCAAAAAACGAACAACAACCGTGGTTAATCATCTACTTATGTCTGGCGTAAAGCCGTACAATATTGTGTTCGATTATATGGGCGAAAGAGGTGCGGTGCAAGAAGAAACCGAAGAATGTCTAGCCGAAAGTAGGAGGGTGGATATTCTCATTTCTAATGTGGGAGATTTAGATAAAGAGGGTTTTGCTGGTTTGTATTCGGAAGACTCCTTTCAGCGACCGTTACCTAATGTTAATCCAGACGAAGAAGTGTTTGAGATAAACACGTTGGTTTCAAACTGCATTGAAACGGCCAGCGGAACACTAATTGAAATTCCGCCAATGGCGTTTATGGATGCTTACGGAAGACCGATTAGCGGAGAAGTTGAGGTTTCGTACCTAGAATACAACGACCCATTTTCCATCTTCCTTAGCGGAATAACCATGAAGTATGATGAGAATGGCGAAGCTGAAAATTTAGAATCTGCAGGAATGTTTAGCCTGCTGGCAACGCAACGAAACCGCCCAGTTGAATTACGACCAGATAAGAATGTATCCATGGATTTTGTCTCAACAAGCCAAGAAGACAACTACGATTTCTTCTTTCTAGACCCAAACGAAAATGCTTGGGATAAGCTAGGCGAAGCGCCAATTAGAGAGGATGATTCTGAGTTAATTGAACAGGTTGAAAACATGTCTCAGGCTGTTCTTAGCTACCTAGGAAGCACCGATTATCTCTCTCCAACAACCAGAGATAGAACCACGTTAGAAGAACATTTTCAGAATCTAGATTATATGAATGGCCGACCAATTGCCAGCTATTATCGGTTTCTGAGAAAGGGAAACGAACGCGAAAGCAAGCAGTTTAAACGAGTTTGGAGAAAAGGCGCAGGCTTTAAAGCTAGGTTGTTGCCTCAAAGCCGGAAGAATGATGAAGCCACGGTTCATTTCAAAATTGACAGAAGAATAGTAGCATCAACCAACCCAGAGTGGAGAAGGTTTTCTGCCCATACTTGGGAGTATGATGGAAATTTGACTAGAAAACAGCTGAAGAAAATCCTTGGTAAAAAGCGGTTTCATAACCTTAGGGTGAGATACGATAAGGACACTGAAAAGGTGATGCTGGAACTCAAGAACTTAGATTCAATTGCTAGAATTCCAGTTAAGAAAATCACGATTGAAAATTATAAAGCCGAGCTCCAAAAAAGAATGTGGGGCGAGTTTGCGCCAGCTTACCACAAGGCTAGAATTAGGAATATGAACCGGTCTTTTGAATTGAAGCATCGCGTTTACGCTAGAAACTTGGCCCGACAAGAGCTGAATGTGCAGCGCGATGCAGACAGGTTTGACCGAGACTCTAAACGTGATTATGAGAAAGCGCTAAGACACGTTTGGAAGGAAACCAGAGCGTTGATGACTGATGCCGAACGCATGATGAGTCGCAAGGAATGGATGGCGTATTGCGAAAGCAAATCCAACATGTTGCAGGAATACTATTTGAAGCAACAGCGTGGGAAATCTGTTGTACGTGCCTTGGTGGTTGGCCGCATGGGAATTTACAATTGCGACAGAATCATCAAACTCAAGAACCCACAAGAGGTTAAACCTAGATTTGTTTTAGCAGACGGTAAAGCGGTTGATTGGAAAGCGG
>JBMYXX010000342.1:0-2981 GCA_049608805.1 Flavobacteriales bacterium
CCTCTCAATGCTTGTCCAATAAAAGCAGGCAGAACTCGCCCATCATTCAGTCGCATTCTAGGACCATACGTATTGAAAATTCGAACTATTCGCGTTTCAACTCCATGGTACCTGTGGTAAGCCATAGTGATGGCTTCTTGGAAACGCTTGGCTTCATCATAAACTCCTCTTGGGCCTATTGGGTTTACATTCCCCCAATACTCCTCTGTTTGCGGATGAACCATTGGGTCTCCGTAAACTTCGGAAGTCGATGCAATAAGCATCCTAGCTCCTTTAGCCTTGGCCAAACCAAGACAATTGTGAGTTCCTAAAGACCCAACTTTCAATGTCTGAATTGGAATCTTTAAGTAATCGATTGGGCTTGCTGGGGATGCAAAATGCATGATGTAATCCAACTCTCCAGGAATGTGGATGTAGTTGCTTACATCGTGATGATAAAATTCAAACTCTTTGAGCTTAAACAGGTGCTCAATATTCTCCAGACTCCCAGTAATTAGGTTATCCATGGCTATTACATGGCATCCTTCTTTTAGGAACCGTTCGCATAAATGCGAACCTAAGAAACCAGCCGCACCTGTAATTAAAACTCTTTTCATCCGTTTGGAATTACGGTCTTACGACCAATGCTATTATAATAGAATCCGAGATCTTTCATCTGGTCTAAATCGTAAAGATTACGACCATCAAAAACAACTTTTTCGTTTAGCCCTTCTGCTAGTTTTCCGAAATCTGGAGAACGGAATACAGACCATTCAGTCGCAATTATCAAGGCATCAGCATTTTTCAAAGCATCGTACTGATTATCAGCATAAGAAATCTTATCGCCAATTAAGCCTTTAACGTTTGGCATTCCCTCAGGATCAAACGCTGTAACGGTAGCACCTGCAGAAACCAATTTATCAATTACGTAAAGCGCAGGAGCCTCTCTAATATCATCCGTATCTGGTTTAAATGCCAATCCCCAAAGCGCAAAATGTTTTCCTTTTACGTCTCCGCCAAAAAAGTCTTTGATTTTAGGAACGATTACAGTTTTCTGTTCTTCATTCACCTTCATTACAGATGAAAGAATTGAGAAATCGTAATCCACTTCTGCCGCTGACTTTGCTAACGCTTGAACGTCTTTTGGGAAGCAACTTCCACCATACCCAATTCCTGGAAAAAGGAATCGTTTTCCGATACGCGTATCTGTACCAATTCCGATTCTAACCTTGTCAACGTCTGCATCAACAAGCTCGCACATATTTGCGATTTCGTTCATGAATGTAATCTTGGTTGCAAGGAATGCATTTGCCGCATACTTGGTAAGCTCGGCAGATTTTTCATCCATAAAAATGATTGGATTTCCCTGACGAACGTATGGTTTGTAAAGCTCTTCCATAATGGCTTGCGCCTTATCTGAAGACGTTCCAACAACCACTCTATCTGGCTTTAAGAAATCATCTACCGCAAATCCTTCTCTCAAGAATTCTGGGTTAGAAACCACATCAAAATCATGCTTAGCATTCTTAGCTACAGCGGCAGTTACCTTCTCCGCTGTCCCTACAGGCACGGTGCTTTTATCCACCAAAACCTTGTAGTCTTTCATAATCTTACCAAGGTCATCTGCAACTCCCAAGATGTAAGACAAATCAGCAGACCCGTCTTCTCCTGGAGGTGTTGGCAATGCCAAGAAAACAACCTGAGCGTCTTCGATTGCTGACGCCAAATCAGTTGTAAAACTTAATCGTCCTTGCTTAATATTTCTTTCGAAAAGAACATCTAGGTGCGGCTCATAAATTGGCACTTCACCATTCTTCATTTTATTGACTTTGTTCTCGTCAATATCTACGCAGATTACGTGATTTCCCGTTTCTGCCAAACACGTTCCTGTAACCAAACCAACGTATCCTGTACCTACTACTGCAATATTCATTTATGCTTTGTTTACGAATTCTAAAACTTTGTCAATTATATATTCTTGTTGCTCCACCTCCATTTCTGTGTGGATTGGAAGCGAAATAACGTTTGCGCACAATTCATCAGTAACGCTAAACTCACGATTAAAATCGCTGTTGGCGTATGCCTTTTGCTTGTGTAACGGTATTGGGTAATAAATCATTGAAGGCACATCATTCTGAGCTAAAAACTCCTTCAACGCGTTTCTATCAACCCCATTAAGAACCAATGTATATTGATGAAAAACGTGCTTAGAACGTGAATTTCTAACTGGCGTTTTGATTGCATCAACATTCGAAAAGGCCGCATCGTACCTATCAGCAACTTCGGTTCTTCTTGTTATAAAATCATCTAAATGCGGAAGTTTAACCCCAAGCACTGCGGCTTGCATTGCATCTAGTCTGGAATTTACACCAACCTCATCATGCACATACAACTTCGTTTGCCCATGAGAAGCAACAACTCTAGCCATGGCAGCTAAGTCATCATCATTGGTGCAAATTGCTCCTCCATCACCAAAACATCCTAGATTTTTAGATGGAAAGAATGACGTGCAACCAAAAGTTCCGATGGTTCCTGACTTAACCGTTCTTCCATCAGAAAAATGATAGTCCGAACCAATTGCTTGAGCGTTGTCTTCTATAACGTGAATATCTTTCCCCTCAACCAACTTCATCAAACCTTCCATATCGGCACACTGCCCGTACAAATGCACAGGAACAATCGCTTTGGTGTTTGGGCCGATGGCTTCTTTAACTTGCTTTAAATCGATGCAAAAAGTATCAGCATCAACATCTACCATCACGGGCGTTAACCCCAACAAGGCAATGACCTCCGCAGTTGCCACGTATGTGAAAGTTGGGACAATGACCTCATCGCCTGGTTTTAAACCCAACGCCATCATGCAAATTTGAAGCGCGTCTGTACCGTTTGCACATGGGATTACGTGTTTAGCTCCTAAGTAAGATTCTAAATCTTCTTGAAAGCCTTTAATTACTGGTCCGCCTATATATCTGGCAGACTGCATTACATCGAGTACCGCTGAA
>JBMYXX010000343.1:0-2980 GCA_049608805.1 Flavobacteriales bacterium
GCTATGCTCAAACTAATTCCTAAAACCTATCTCCTAAAGGCTAATTAATAAAGCCACATGTGCTTCATTTCATCGGCAATATGTCTATCTCGAATAACTCCTTTACTGTTTGGGCTTTTCTTTCTTTCGCTCGTAAGCGACATGGTGTAAGGATCAACAGCAATTTCCATACTGGTTCCGTGAACCTGATTACTCACCAAACGGAACAATTCGGCTGCAATATGCTCGAGAATCAACATGTTTCCTTCAAACTTATCGAGTAATTCATCACGGTCAAACTCCTTCTCTACAATATCTTCTTGGAACTTCTTCAGGAAGTCTAAATCGAACGGATCAGTGTAGCGCTCGGTAATGTCTGCCGTATCGTAAGGCGCCCAATCCCTAAACAGATTCTGCATCTGCAAACTCAACTCTCCGTATTTCTGAAGTAGGGAAGTTGGGCCAGCCGTTAGCTTTCTAAGCAGTTCGAGGTCAGTTAATCCGTTATTGGTGAAGAGTAGCGTGTTGACGCTCCAATACGCTCCCCAATCCCAAAAGATTTTGGCAACCATAATCTGCGTCTTTCCCCAAAGCGGATACATGTTTTGGTACAGCGGCATCCAGTTGTCGTACAACGCTCGGAATACTTCCGCATAGAACTTCGTTCGGAAGAAGATGTCTTCGCCATTCAGGTCGCGCTGAATCAAATCCGCTGTCCATGTGTTTGACATAGAAATGAAATCAGAACCTGGAGAGTAGAAAGGATCGGCAAATAAGCCGCTTTCACCAGATACGGCCCAACGGTCGGTAGAGAAGGTTTCTTTAGAAGCATGTGCAAAATGCTTCATCACTTTAAAGTCAAGAATCTTGTCTTTTATCTTCTCCAATTCTTTACCGAACTGCGGTTCATTCTCTGCAATCCACGCCAGCGATTTCTCTAGCGAATTATATGTTTTGAAGGGGTGGATGGCTTCATCGGCAACAATTCCAACGCTAGTTCTTCCTCCAACCAACGGAATAATCCATACCCAATAACCCGTATCCATCAGGTGAACCGTGCTCAAATAGCGCAAGTCTTTGTCAACGTGCGAATGCCAATGCTCGTTATCCGACCATGTGTCGATGTCAATCTTGTAATCAACTCTAAACCAAGCTGAATTCACGTTATGATCGAATTCCTCAGCAAAACCAAGCTTACGTTTCAAGAAGCTAGCGCGCCCCGTTGCATCCACAACCCATCGTGCGTCTTTCTCAAAAGCCTCACCGCCAACTTCATATTTCACTTCGTGAACGTCATCTCCAAAATTGGCATCCAACACTTTGGCGCCCATTTGAACGTCAACACCTAAATCTTGAACCATCTTAATGAGGTCATTCTCAAAACTTCCACGGTCAATCTGATGGCTCGGAACGGGAAGAAAGACCTTCGGGCCTAACTCAACACGTTTATGAATTTCGTCTTTGTGTTCTGGCGAAAGGAAGAAGCGTAATCCGTGCTTCGGAAGTTGAAATTCGTCTAGATAATCCTTCAAATTCAGCACTTCGCGTAAGTAATGCGTGGCTAGTTCCACCGTGCTTTCTCCAACCTTATGTGCTGCATTAGGAGCGGAACCATCGCGCTTTTCAAGCACTAAAGCCTTGATTTCTGAATTCTCTTGCTTCAACTGCATGGCGAGTGTTAAACCAGCCAATCCGCCACCAAGGATGATTGTATCGTAGTGTTTTTGTGTCATGATTTTAAGAAACCAAAATGTCTATCTCTTGTTCTCCAGAACGAGGGCGGTCCCGAAACAAACCGCTCCAAAAGTCCATAAATGCCAAGTGTGCGCAATGATTTCGGTCAATTCTTTGCCACGTAGAAACACATCGTTAAAAGCTTCCATTGCCCAATTCATAGGGGAGAGGTGACCGATGAAAATCATGGTGTCGGACATGATGTAAAGTGGCACCCAAATTCCACCCAAGGCAGCCATTATAACCACAGATACAATTCCAAATATGGCCGCTTGGTGAAGCGTTTTGAAAATAGTGCCAACCAAAAGGCCGTAGCTAGTTGCTGCTACTCCCACAACCACCGAAACATAGAGTAAGGGAAGTATTCCGCTACCTAAATCGAGTTTGGCAAGACCGAGCAAGGGCATTAGCCAAAAGCCAACACTAATCATTAATAGCGCCTGTAATAAGCCGACCACACTAAAACTCAACAGCTTTCCAGCATAGAAATGAAACATGCTGGCAGGCATGGTACGCAGTCGGATAATCGTTCCTGCAGTTCGTTCTCGGACCATGTTTCCCGCCAACGGAATAACGATGAAGAACATGGCAAAGACCGTCCAAGCTGGCACGTTATGCTGGGTGGAGTTGTTGGCCACATCAGAAGCCATAACCCAGCTAGTGGCTGTTTTCTCACGCAATTGAACAATGCCGTTTGATGAAAGGTCAACGTTGGGCGTTTTGCCCGTCATTTCTCCCAATTTGGTCGTCAAACCATCCACAATCATCTTAGCTTCTAACTTGCTCAGAAACTGCTTGATGGCACTTCTGATGCTGCTTCTAAACGTATGTTTTGTGGTTGGGTCAACTAGTAGTGTGATGTAAGGTTCGAGGTTAGGTTGTTCCACTTCGGAGGTTTCCTCGCCAGGCATTAAACCTGCCAACATACTTAAAACTTGCGCGTCAACTACTTGCTTTAGTTCGCTCCCAAGTCCTTGATTTACAATGATTCCAATCTGGTAATCGCCAGCATTAATTGCTGTGCAAAGAACGGTGCTGTCCAAGGGTTGACCGTTGAGGCTGTCAATTACATAAAAGGTCTGTCCGCCTTCTATGGCTTTCATGATTTGCTGCGAGATATCTCCGCTATCCTCATTTACAAACAACACAGGAATTTGTTGTTCTTGATAATCTCGGAAAGGCGCGTCTTGCACCACGACCATCACAACCACCAGAACCATTGGCATTAGGAATAGGATTCCCAAACCGCCTTTATCGCGGATGAGCA
>JBMYXX010000344.1:0-2951 GCA_049608805.1 Flavobacteriales bacterium
CTTGTTCTTTATGTATGTAGCCGTTATATTTTGCTTTAATCTCTACTTGTTCAATTACAGCTTTATCAGACGAAATAGAGCCAATAGTTTTGCTAACTGAAGGAATCATACTAATCATCGAAGGAAGGTCAATCTCAGGCCGCGAGATAAGGCTGTATGCTTTAAGTTTTTGCTTTACTAACGCACTTGATTTAGTGCTTAAGTAAGGATTACTTTCTGTAGTGTCTAGGCTTAGTTTACCTAGCAATTTTTCAATTTCTTTAATGTGGTTTGCTTTAGAAGTAACCGCATTTAGCCGGTCATCAGATGCTAAACCAAGTGCATGGCCAATAGCTGTCAAACGTTCATCAGCATTGTCTTGTCTAAGGAGAATTCTGTGCTCCGCACGAGAAGTAAACATGCGGTAAGGTTCTTTAGTGCCTTTGGTAATTAGGTCGTCTATTAGAACACCAATGTAGGCTTCAGATCTCCCTAGCGTAAAAGCATCTTTCTCTTGTACATTTTGATGAGCATTTATCCCGGCCATTAACCCTTGGCAGGCTGCTTCTTCATACCCAGTAGTTCCGTTAATCTGACCTGCGAAAAAGAGATTCTTAATGAGCTTGGTTTCTAAGGTATGTGTTAGTTGGGTGGGAGGGAAAAAGTCGTATTCAATGGCATAACCAGGTCTGAAAATCTTAGCCTTTTCCATTCCTGGTATTGTTCTGAGCGCTTTATACTGAACGTCTTCTGGAAGGGAAGTTGAAAATCCATTCAAGTAAACCTCAACCGTGTCCCAACCTTCTGGTTCGACAAAAAGTTGGTGTCTGTTCTTGTCCGAAAAGCGCTCTATTTTATCCTCTATAGAAGGACAATACCTTGGGCCAAGGCCTTTAATTCGGCCAGTAAACATTGGAGACTTCTCAAATCCTTCACGCAAAATGTCATGAACAGCCTCATTGGTGTAGGCAAGGTGGCAGCTTCGTTGTTCCGTTAAAGGGTTTGTCTCGGTGAAGGAAAACTTGCCGGGATTATCATCGCCAGGCTGTTCTTCCATTACGCTGTAGTCAATGGTTCTACCATCAATTCTTGGAGGAGTCCCTGTTTTCATTCGGCCACTTTCAAACCCTAGTTGTTGAAGGTTTTCGGTTAGGCCAGTTGATGCGCGTTCAGCACTTCGTCCGCCACCAAAATTCTTTTCTCCAATATGGATAAGACCATTTAAGAACGTGCCGTTGGTAAGGACAACGGTTCCAGCTTGAAACTCTATCCCTAATGAAGTTTTAACGCCTTTAACGGTATCTTCTGACGTACATAACTCTGTAACCGTGTCCTGCCAGAAGTCTAAGTTTGGTGTTTGCTCCAGCATCATTCGCCATTCATAAGCAAACTTGTATCTGTCGTTCTGTGTTCTAGGGCTCCACATGGCTGGACCTTTAGAGCGGTTTAGCATCCGAAATTGAATCATAGATCGGTCTGAAATGATTCCAGAATAACCGCCAAGAGCATCAATTTCTCTAACAATTTGGCCTTTGGCTACACCTCCCATAGCCGGGTTACAAGACATTTGACCAATGGTTGCCATGTTCATTGTAATAAGTAAGGTGCTAGAACCGAGGTTAGCCGCGGCTGCAGCTGCTTCGCAACCAGCATGGCCTCCACCTACAACAATTACATCATAATGTTTTTGCATAGCATAAACCTAGTTTCACGTGGAACAACATTAAGTTGTTGATAACCAAAGGGTTAATCCCACTAAAAGGCGCGCAAAGATAGATAAAAATCCTCTTTGCTTGTCATGAGGGTCTTTTCGGTAGGGCTTTTATCTCCGTATCCAAGTAGGTGTAAGAGGCCGTGCACCATAACCCTATGAAGCTCATTATCAATTGTTTGTGATGCAGTTTCCGCGTTTTCTCGTACGCGATCAATACTTATAAAGACATCGCCAGAAGTAGTTTCTGTATCAGTGTAATCAAAGGTGATTACATCTGTGTAGTAATCATGAGAAAGGAATTGCTTGTTCATTCCAAGCAGGTAATCATCGGAACAAAAAATGTAGGCTAAATCACCAAGTGTTTTAGCCTCGCATTTGCATACTTCAATAAACCAGTTGGTAAGGTTTTCTTGATTAGAAACGATAAAATCAGTTTGTTCTGAAGCGAACGAAACGGATGACATTTAAGCGACCTTGAAAATCATTTCGACACGAGTTCCGTTTTCTGAGAACTCAACTTCGTCAGCAAGATGTTTCATAAGGAACACTCCACGACCACTAATCTTCTCCAAGTTTTCTGGGTCTGTTGGATCGGGCAAGGCGTTATGATCAAAGCCCTCGCCTTCATCCTGAACGCTAAAAGACAACCGGTCGGCTCTTTCAATAAAATCTACCTGAACTTTCTTTTCAGGGTTTTGTCTATTTCCGTGATTGATGGCATTGTTAACCGCCTCGGTAACTGCTATCAGAATGTTTCCATAGAAGTCTTCATCAACAGAAAACTTTTTACAAACATCATCAACAAGTTTTTCGGCAATTACAATATTGTCCGCCTTAGAGTAGAAATTCAGGCTCTGTTTTTCCATTAGTGTAGCTATTCCGCCTGCTTTTTGAAGTACTCATCAACTTTATTCCGGTAGAACGGATTTAGGTTTGCTGGTACGGTACGAAGCAGTTCTGTCTCATTGTTTTTCCGTCTTATATACTCGAAAAACAACTCAGGGTTACCATAATCTTCACTTTTTGCCTCTTTTGATTCTCTACGTTGCTCTTGTTCCCTTTCTCTCTCGGCTTTTTCTGCTTCCAAAAGCTTTGTCAGAATCTCTTGTTGCCGCATCATAGTTTCCTGTGTAATTGTCTTGTTTACAAGGTCCGTTTCTGTTTGTTCCATAAGCTCCTGAAGCTTCTTCATGTCTCCACCAGAACCCTTTCCTCCAGCGCCTTCTTCTCCCTCTTTTTTAAGCTGAGATTCATATTC
>JBMYXX010000345.1:0-2951 GCA_049608805.1 Flavobacteriales bacterium
AAACCGAATGGTCTAACCATTGAGTCGGTTCAAACTCTTTCCAAGATTTTACCGAACCATCTTCACGCTTATCAGAAGCCGAATACATGCAAGTCTCGTATTCGTTAGCATACGAACGGCTTTCAATCCACTCAATTTTGAGGGACAATCCGGCTTCGTTTGGTGTATCTTCAAGTAAGGCCGCTCCTGCACCGTCAGACAACATCCAACGTAGAAAGTCCTTTTCAAAACCAATAAACGGATTGCTTTCCAACTCATTTTCACTTCGTGATTCTGACTCGAAATTCCGCGCCATCATCATAGGTGAAATAAGTTCAGAACCAGCTGTTACTGCGTTCGATGTCTCGCCAGATTTTATGCTCAAAAAGCCAAACTTCATGGCATGAATTCCTGAACAGCAAGCACCACTTGGCGAAACGATTTCCATCGGAGAATTGAGTAAACCATGAACCATTGCTGTGTGCGATGGTAACGTTTGGTCTGTTGCCGATGTTCCGCAAGAAAGCAGTTGAATTTCACTTGTATCCACACCCAAACCATCAACGGCCTGAAGCACCATTTCAGCATTAGAGTGAGAAAGGTTTCCGTCTTCTTTAAGCGAATAGTACCGTGTTTGAATACCGTTGTTACGAAGTACAATTCGTCTCGCCCTTGAAGGCTTTCCGCCAATCATCCCAAGATGAGACTCCATCTCATCATTCGAAACGGGTTTGTTCGGGAGAAACTTAGCTAACGATGTAATATATACGTCCTTCAACTGCACTAATTTGGGGTCTTCTAGCGGTGCCGCAAAGGTAACCAGCTAGCCAACATAGCCAAGTAAGTAGATTCACTTAAAATTGTTCAGTCTCTCAGTTGGTTTTGCTTGTAATACGCAATCTCAGACTGAACGTATTTCTTCTTAAGCTTTGTAACCAACCAAGTAGAAAGTGTGGTGATTGGCGAAAGAACAAACGCTCCAGTTGGAAGCAAGTAAGAAAGTAGGCTCACTCTACCCAACCGTTCCTTATCGTAAAAACCACCTTTTTTACTGAGGAAACCAGCGTACATTCCGAACAACTTGGTTGCCCGTTGCTCCAAAATCAATAAAGACGGATTTATCTCAACTGCGCCTTTTTCGTTGAGTTCCGACTGCATATCAGACAAGTCTGAATTCTTAATTCTATCGAGAATTACTTCTCCAAAACGATTGCTGGTTTCAATGTCTTCTTTAATAATTCCTGCTCGAGGAAATCCCCAAAACGGGTTTTTCTTGCCATAAAACATCCACCTAACAATGGTAATTATGCTGATAAGATTTGGGTTTCTGTCAATCAGAACCACGTTGCCAATAAGATTTGCTTCCAATCGCTTTAAGTGCTTTTTGACCTTCTCTTGTGCGAGAACCCACATGTTTCTAGAACCCAAGAGCGTAATTACTGGCTTGTCTTTCAGGATGGTTTTAGCCTCTTCAGATTGTAAAAAGCTGGAGATTGGTATGCTCGGATTCAAGTACCAAACCGTGTAAGCAATAATGACCAAATCGTAGTTTTTAGACTCATCAACATTAAGCGGTTTCAACTTAAATGGAGTTCCGTAAACCGATTCTGGGAAAGCATTAAAGAAGTCTAATCTCGTCCAAGGGAACGGAAACTGGTGTTCGGTTTCAATCTTGCAAAGGTCAATTTCAACCTCTTTAGAATCATCCAGCGGAGCTAAACAGTTTTTTACAATCTCTTTAAGCTGACCCGTTTGCGAATAGTATAGAACTAGAACCTTCATTGTTTGCCGGCAATGATATTCACTTTTTGTCGGTTGTGGGATAAAATGGTCGGTTAACCAGTTAAAGTGGTTGTTTATCGGTTAAAAGAAACGGAACGCGTTTAAATACAGTTAAGCTATTCAGGAAACAACGATAAAAATTGAGGAAATCATGGAAACAGCGAACAGAAGAATGACAGCATCAGAAAAACGATTTGCTCATGAGATGAAGGTGATTATGAAAATGAGCCTTACGGAACTCATGAGCGTAGAGAAAACTAGAATGCCAGTGGGATTGTAGAAGAATAGGAAGCGGAACCAAAAACCCCGAATCAGACATTAATTTCTGATTCGGGGTTTTTTAGTCTTCAGGCAATATAGAATGTGTGCATTGTAACTACATGGGTTTCTTATCTTTGGAGTTAATCTTTAATTATCAACTCCATTTAAAATGAAAAAAACTTTACTTTCTATCATTGTTTTGGGCTCGGCTGTGTTTAGCCTTAGTGCTCAAACTTACTCGCCAACCGCTGTTGATGGGTTAGCAACAGGTTCTCTTAGTGCTAGTTATACTGATGACATCGAAATTGCAAATGGTGCGGCAACTGCAACCGTAGGTCTAACGGACCTTGGCTTACCTGGTGCTATTACTGCGCTGCTTCCGGCTGGGTCACCAACTAGCTTTACGTTTGATGTAACTTCAGTTTCTTACACTGCCGAGGGGCTTCCTAGCGGGTTATCTTCTTCTTCTGCAAACGTGCTTGCTGGCGGTGCAGGAACTGTTAGCCTTACTGGAACACCTACAGAAGCTGGGTTGTTTGTGGTTAACCTTACTTCTGAAACTTCTGGAGCTGCAGACATATCTGCTTTACTTGATGCACTTGACGGAATCCCAGGTGCTGCATTGGCTTTAGCCGCTGCAGGGGTAACCAACCCGTTCACAGTTCCACAACCAGTTCCTGGTTTGTTTGACGAGGAAGGATATGAGTTGTTTGTGAATGACCCTAACGGAATTGAAGAAGCAAACGAAACATTTTCTTTAGGTGTTTATCCAAACCCTACTGACGGAATTTCTACGCTAGATGTAAACTCTACTGTTGCAGGAAATGCAACTATCGAGGTTTATTCAATTACTGGTTCTATGGTTCAAACTTCGGTTAAAACCATTAGAATTGGAGCTAACAGACTTAATCTTGATTTAACTGCTGTTC
>JBMYXX010000346.1:0-2908 GCA_049608805.1 Flavobacteriales bacterium
GCTTTAAAATGTTCTCTAATCGGACTTTCTGCCATCTAAAACTTTAATAACGATTGTTAATGCAACATGCGTAAAAACAACAACTTAGAGAGGTTTATTATCTTTGTCGGCCCCCGCAAGGGGGCAAGTTACAAAGGGAAAGGAAAAATGTTCAACAGCAAAACAGGTAGCGAAAGCTCAAAAAGTACTTCTGGTTCTGGAATGCCAAACCACATTAATAGCGATACAGTTATTGAAGGAAGCATTAAAGCGAAAGGAAACTTGCGCATTGATGGAAAACTGATTGGCTCTCTTGAATGCCAAGGACGTGTTGTGATTGGCGCAAGCGGAACGGTTGAAGGTGAAATCAAATGTGAAAACGCAGAGATTGAAGGAAACATTCAGGCAAATGTTGCTGTTTCTGACCTTCTTTCATTGAAATCTACAGCTAAAGTTCAGGGTGATATTGTAACCAAGAAATTAGCCATTGAACCAGGTGCAACCTTTACAGGTTCTTGCAGCATGGGTGGAGTTATTAAGGATATTTCTGATGCCGGACAGCCAAGAAAAGAAGAGCAGCGGCAAGAAAAAACAGCCTAACGCTTTTATCAAGTACAGTTCTATGGCCGCGCAAATGGCTGTTATTACAGTTGTTGGCGCTCTAGGCGGCATTAAACTGGATGAACATTTGGAAATGGAAACGCCTTGGTTTACCGGTGGTTTAACTATTCTGGGTGTTATTTTAGCTATGTATTTCGCAATTAGAGACCTTCTTAAAGGATGAAATACCCTATAAAAGCACTTATCGTTTACCTAATTACCTTGGCTATTTTGGCCGTAGTTAATGAAGTTGTAGATATTGAACTAAACACACTTCATCTTGCATTGTGTGGTCTTTTTATGTTTGGAACAAGTGTTTCTGTACATCATTTCACGATAAAAGCATCGTACAAAAAACCAACGCTCTTCCCAACCTACTTTATGGCTATTACTGGGCTTAAAATGCTGACATATATAGTAGCACTTGGCATTTACGTCTTTATTTTCCAGGATTCCTCCACGCCAGCCATCATTACTTTTCTGAGCCTTTACGTAGTTTATACAATCCTCGAGGTAACTTCGGCTCTTTCTTTTCTAAAGGGAAAAGACTGATTTTCATTCGTTTTCGAGAACCAATTTTCGGGTTGTTTATCGATTCAAAAAAAGGCGCTGGAAGCCTTGCAATTTTCGGTTAAGTTTTATCTATATTTGCGGCCTGAAAATCGAGTGGTATAAAACCTCTTTTTTGGTGATGCAAAAACACAGTATTTACAAGGCTTTCAAGCCACTTTTCCTTCTCTTTTCCATTGCCCTTTTAACATCAGGAAGCATCATGGCTTCGGAAGGTTCTGATGGTGACCACGCTGAATCTACAGATTCTCATGTGGTTAATGAAGAAGCAGTTTCTCACGATTCACATGGAGGGCATGAAGCTTTCAACGCAGGTGAAATGATTATGCACCACGTGATGGACTCTTATGATATTCACCTGATGGATATTGGAGGACACGCTATTAGCATTCCGCTTCCTATTGTACTGTTTAGTGTAGATGGTGGAATGAGTGTTTTCATGTCTTCAAAATTTGAACATGGCCACAGAGAACACGATGGCTACATTCTAAAAGACGGACATATATATAAGAGAGCAACCGCTCAGTCTGAAGTTTTGGCCGAGCAAGGTTTTGTTGCTGCTAATTGGGGAGGCTATTTTGCTGGCGAAACAGATTCGTTTATCGACTTATCAATCACAAAAACAGTTGCTGGAATTCTGATTACTGTTTTGTTAATGTTCTTGGTTTTTGGAAGCGTTGCCAAAGCTTACAAGCGAGGTGCAGACAAAGCTCCAAAAGGATTTCAGGCGCTAATGGAAACGCTTATCTTGTTTATTAGAGATGAAATTGCAAAGCCTTCTATTGGAAGTAAGTACGAAAGATTTATGCCTTTTCTACTTACCATCTTCTTCTTTATCTGGTTTGCCAACATTTTAGGGCTTATCCCTTTCATTGGTGGATTTAACGTAACGGGGAACATTGCAGTAACATTGGTTCTAGCCTTGTTCACATTTGTAGTAACAACTGTAAATGGAAACAAAACATACTGGGGTCACATTTTTGCAACACCAGGTGTTCCAGGATGGTTGCTTCCACTTATGATTCCAATCGAATTGCTAGGTGTGTTTACCAAGCCTTTAGTTCTTTGCCTTCGATTGTTTGCCAACATTACTGCTGGTCACATTATCATTCTTTCGTTCATGAGTCTCATCTTCATCTTTGCCGATTTATATGGTACGGGTGCAGGTTACGGAGCATCAATAGTATCGTTGCTTTTCGGAATTTTCATGAACACAATGGAATTGCTAGTAGCATTCCTTCAAGCTTATGTATTTACACTTCTCTCTGCATTGTACTTCGGTTCTGCTGTAGAGGAGCATCATTAATCAATCAGTAATCAATTAACCCAAAAACAATAAAAACAATGGAAATTATTGCAATTCTTTTGGATGCGGCTAACGCATACTTAGGCGCAGGTATCGGAGCAGGTATTGCTGCAATCGGTGCTGGAATGGGTATCGGTCGTATTGGTGGATCAGCTCTAGAGTCAATGGCACGTCAGCCAGAGGCTATTGGAGATATCCGTGCATCAATGATCGTTGCTGCTGCCCTTGTAGAAGGTGCTGCGTTCTTCGGAATCATTGTTTGTCTTCTTATCGTATTGATGAAATAAGACGAACAAAGGGTACGGAACCCCGGTCCTAACGGTTGGTTAGGACCGGTGGGGTTCCACTTTTTGATTGATTAAGATTAAACTAAACGTAAAATGGGATTAGTAACACCAGGTATAGGACTCATCATTTGGATGACCATTGCCTTTTTAGTGGTATGGATTGGCC
>JBMYXX010000347.1:0-2878 GCA_049608805.1 Flavobacteriales bacterium
CTACGCTTTTAGATTCTGTAACTACATCTAAAATTCGGTTGCAATAAAACTTATCACCTTTGGCCGTGGCTTTAACCGCATCAAGAATCTCAGCTTCGCTGCATTCCTTAGAGAGCAGTCCTTTTATAGGCTGACGTATAATTCTATTTACGGTGGCAGGATCCGTGTGGGCAGAAATGACCAGCACATTTGTATCTGGCGCTACGCGAAAAACCTTCTGCAAATCTTTGAAGGAAATATGATCGGCATGATCATAATCAAAAACGAGCAAGTCGAGGTCGTTTTTTAGAAGCTTGGGTATATCTTTTCCGTAAGTGCATTCTCCCGCTAATTCTATTTGCTTGTCGCGAGAAAGGACATACTTCAATCCTTCACGAACCACAAAGTGGGCATCAGCTATTCCTACACGTATCTCGCTCATTATTTAGACAGATTCTAAACAAGCACAAAGTAACGCGCTCAACATCAAGAAAGCAAGCAATTAACGAATCAGTTTTTAGATTGAAAAGCGGTCTGTCCATCATCCAACCAATCGACATATTTATCAATGTCTGGGTCATATGCAGCTGAAGGCCCCAGCTGGTTTTCATCGTGATCGAGAATCACATAATACGGCTGAGAATTATTACCGTATCGTTCAGCCTGCATGTGACTCCATTTGTTACCAACGGTTCTCAGCTTCTTTGTTTTTCCGCCTATCGTCACCTCAATTTGTTCTTCCTTTGGTAATTCCAGTTTTTCATCTACGTACAACGAAATAAGCACAAAGTCTTCCCGCAGCCGCTTTAAAACGCGAGGATCGCTCCATACTTGCTCTTCCATTTTTCGACAATTTACACATGCCCACCCTGTAAAATCTAGCATTACTGGAAGGCCAGCTTCCTTGGCGTAAGCCATTCCTTCTTCGTAATCATGAAAACATGGTAATCCATGCGGACAGTGCTCTGGATCCCCAATCACTTCACCGTTTTCTGAAAGAGTTACTACAGAAGAAACCGTTCCTCCTCCACCGAATCCATTCGGGCTTTCACTATAGAAATTTGGAGGCGGAAATCCGCTAATAATTTTCAGCGGTGCGCCCCACAAACCTGGAATGAGGTAAATGGTAAATACCAAAACCAATAAACCGAACAGGTAACGTGGGATGGATAGATTTCCGACAGGGCTATCGTGTGGAAACTTGATAAAACCGAAAAGGTAAAGAGCAAGTGTTCCGAAAATTGCAATCCAAATTGTGAGGAACAACTCTCTTTGAAGAAGACCGGCTTGCAAAACCAAATCTGCATTACTCAAGAATTTGAAAGCAAGAGCCAATTCTAGAAGGCCTAAAACAACTTTCACAGAGTTTAACCAACCTCCCGATTTAGGCATTGAGTTCAACCATCCTGGGAACGCAGCAAACAATCCGAAAGGTAAAGCCAAGGCCATAGAAAAACCTGTCATTCCCATAATTGGCCCCATTACTCCGCCATTTACAGCGGCTTCAACCAGCAAGGTTCCAATGATTGGGCCTGTACATGAAAAGGACACCAAAGACAGGGTAAACGCCATGAAGAAGATTCCGATAATTCCACCTTTATCCGATGCCTGATCTGCTTTGTTAACCCATGAGCTAGGCAGCGTTATTTCAAAGGCTCCTAAGAATGAAATTGCGAACACCACCAACAACACAAAGAAGAACAAGTTGAACCAGACGTTTGTACTCAATGCATTCAGCGCATCTGCCCCGAATGTTACCGTTACCAAGAAGCCTAAAACAACATAGATAAAGACGATGAACGAGCCGTAAATAAGGGCGTTTGTTACACCTTTCGCTTTGCTTTTACTCTGCTTAGTAAAGAATGAAACCGTGAGCGGAATCATTGGAAAAACACATGGAGTTAGAAGGGCAAGAAGTCCTCCAAGAAAACCAGCAATAAAAATTCCTATCCATGATTTATCTGAACCCTCTGAGTCGCTAGCAGCAACATCACCAGTAATTTTAAACTCGAAGTCAATCCATTCTGGTGCAAGGCATTTTTCATCATCACAAGCCATGAAATTTAGCGCTCCTTTAGCGTAGCCTTCTTCTTCGGTGAGTTTCACCTTTTGTGTGAATGTCACCTGATTCTCAAACCAAGAAAGTTCTTCCTGATTTACAGGGTCAAACTTGGTGATTGGCTCTGGCTCAACCACTTTCCCGACTAACTCCATTCCTTTGAGCGTATCAAACTCAAACACCGTTGGTTGGGTCATTGTCTCCTCTGGCAGGTGCATAGAATACACGTGCCAATGGTCATCTATTGTTGCGCTAAACTGAAGTTCAAACTCACCATCACCTAAATCTTTCTGACTAAACGTCCACTTTACAGGCTCAAAAATTTGAGATTCCTGGTTGTGACCTTGTTCCGAAGGTGCTACAGTTTCTCCTTCTGCAGCAGGAACATTGAAGTTAAAATCGTGATACTCTGGTGGCAAGCAACGCTCATCATTACAGACCATAAATTCTAACTCGCCAGAAATAGTTGTGGCAGAATTCGAAACCTTGACCTTTTGAACAAAATCGGCTTTGCCCTCAAAGTATTTCAGAATCATTCCGAAGTTTTCATCCATTTCCGAATGGCCTTCTCCCTCAGATACTTTGCCTACCAACTCGGCACCACCTAATTCTTTAAAAGTAAAAGAAGTTGGCACCGGTCCATCCCCATCAATTACTTGAGAATACAAATGCCAACCTCCCTCAATATCTGCTGTAAAGGTTAGTTCTGCTTCTGTTTCACTGATTCTTTCAGCCTTAAAAGACCAATCTATTGGATCAAAGATTTGTGCGAAAGCGCCTGAAACGGTTGTTGCAACTATAAGCAACGAAAGAAAAAATCTATGCATTCTAACTAGTTTG
>JBMYXX010000348.1:0-2851 GCA_049608805.1 Flavobacteriales bacterium
CAACGTATCGAACATGACTTCGCTGGGTTATGCAGATATTTTCATCAGCAAATTAAACGCAAATGGAGACTTCATTTGGGCTAAGCAAATTGGAAATACTAGTTTTTCTTACGGCTTTGAGGAGGAGATAGAACTTGTCTTAGACGGGAATGACAACATCTTGATGACTGGGTGGTTTTACGATAGTGCAGATTTTGACCCAAGCTCAGGAGTTTTAGAGTTAACCACTTCTGGAGGTACCGATATGTTTGCTGTTAAACTAGATCCTAATGGAGCACTTGTTTGGGCAAAACGTGTGGGCACCAATGGTAGTGGCGGTCAGGTGGTTGGCGAAGGCATTTCTACCGATGCTACCGGACAGGTTTACCTAACCGGAAGATTCAATAGCGTGGCAGATTTCGACCCAGGTGCTGGTTTGAATCAAATTCCATCAACCTCAAACGATGTGTTTGTGCTTAAACTAAGCAGTAACGGAGATTTTGTTTGGGTAAGAAAAGTACTCGGTAATCAAGACGATACCGGAAAAGCGATTGTTACCGCACCAGACGGAACCAGTTACATAACAGGAGGTTTTGAAGGCACTGCAGATTTCGATAATAGCTTGGGTACTTACAACATGACGGCAACAGGCACAAATGCCCGAGACTGTTTCGTATTGCGATTAGATACGGATGGCAATTTTGATTGGGCTTTTAAAGTGGGTTCCATTTACACCGAACTTGGTAATGCAATAGACTTAGACGCTAGTGGAACCGTTCATGTGCTTGGATTCTATGATGACCCTGAGAGTTCAAGCTATCCCGACATCGATTTTGATCCAGGTGCTGGAACGTTTTACTTGGCAACAAGTGCTACGGGTTCAAGAGGTTTTTTCCTTGAGAAATTGAGTCAAACTAGTCCGGTTGGGGTTTCTGAAACGAGCCAAAGTGAATTGGCAATTGTTTATCCCAATCCAACAGAAGGAAATTTTAGCATTAACGTAAAGGGTGCAAACACGCTGAACATTTATGATGCAACTGGAAAGTTGGTTCAAACGGAAAGCCTTAAATCGAATGCCGTTGGTAATTATCATCTCGCTGGGCCCAGCGGAATTTATTTCGTTCAGGTTATTGGCTTAGACGGAAGCGTAAAGAGTTCTAAAGTTGTGAAGAGGTAGGAGAATTGGATTCGAAAAACCAGCACAACGGTAGATAAACAGAAAACAATTCCGGATAATGAGACGATATCTTGCCATAGCTTTTCTCGCGCTAGGACTTTCGGCCATTCTGGGGCTGCAATCTGGCGATTATACGCAGAACGAACTATTCACCATCTATTTGGTTAGGCACGCAGAAAAAGATTTGTCTGTGAACAGCGGAGGAAACCCTCCTCTAACCGAATGCGGCCTAGAACGAGCCGAAAAACTTAGTCTATTGCTGAGCGATGTGCCACTTGATGTGGTTTATAGCACGGGCTATATTCGAACAAAAAGCACGGCACTGCCAACAGCTAAATCGAAAGGATTGGAAACCCAGGAATACTCTGCAGGTAATCTTGAAGCATTTTCGAAATTATTGCTTGAGCAAAAAGAAGATGCGCTGGTTGTTGGGCATAGCAACACCACTGCCGTTTTAGCGGGCTTGTTGATTGGAGAAGAGCTTGCCGACATTGATTTAGACACGTACAATCGGGTTTATCAGGTGGTAATTGACAAAAAGAACAGCCGACTTCATCTGTTACACACCGCTTTTGAGTGTAAGGATTAAGACAATTACAGTTTGTTCTAAGGTTTAACCTAGCTATAAAGGCAACGAACTGTTGTTTGTCAGTCTTTACGTAAGGAACATTTGTACTTTCAAACTCCGTAATTAAAGCGCACAACTATGATTAAAAGAATACTACTGCTTACTGTTTGCCTCATTTCTGCTTACAGTTTTTCCTTCGCCCAAGTGCCAATCGACAATTACTCGGTAAATGGTGCAGGTCAGGCGCAACTATCAATACAAGGCCAAGCTGGCAAATATTACATGCTGCATGCGCAGCACAGTCCAACGTTTAACTGGGCTACATCTATGACGATGGGCGTTAACGGAACCATGGTTATTTCAGAACCTTGTGGAGCATACCCACAGGCGAGCTACACGATAACGGAACATGATGTGGCATCTCCAGATGATTATGATGGTGATGGGATTGATGACGTTACCGAGTTCAATAATATGCCAACAGATGCGCCTATCAACTTTGCAGATCCTATTGCGTTTGTTGATGGAGCAACCTCAATTCCGGATGCTCAAACCTTCTTGGATTTGGCTACGATAAATAATGTTGGTTGGGCACCATTTCTTGATGGGCAATTGTACGTTAAGTTCGGTATTCTGGATAGAGACACTCCGGAGCCGAAAATCTACTTTATCAATAGCAACACATATACCATACATGGCGCTTTTTGGGCTGGAATTGGAGCAACGGTAAATGGGGATGACAGCTCTGGAGAAATTGTTTTTAATGCCAATAGTATCTCTCCAAATGGTGTTATCGGAACGTATTCGTTCAATTTCTCCTTTGGAGATGCTTATGATTTTGAGGCTACCCAAAGAGCGTATGAGCTTTTGGCGGCTAACATGCCTTTTCTTCAGAATAACATGAACCACTTTATTGGCCAGAATGATGAGGCCAATCACCTGAATAATTATGCGGCTGATTTTGTAGGTTCTAGAATAGATGTTGTTTTAGAATCTGATGTTTTTGCCGAAATCAACTACATCCCTTTTCATGAAGCAGAAGGTTATGGATTCTTTAAGCACATGGAGGATTTAGGAGAAACTCCTGGAAGTAGAGATATTGTGCTTTATGACGCGTTGCCGAATTC
>JBMYXX010000349.1:0-2841 GCA_049608805.1 Flavobacteriales bacterium
GCAAACGGTGAAAACCGCAACATTGGAAATGTTACCGTATCGGCATCCAACCCATCAATATTAGTATAAGTATGATGCAGGATATTGTGCTGAATCTTCCAGTTTTCAGCACTTCCGCCAACCAGATTAAGTAAGTATCCGACTGCCTTATTTATCCAGTTGGCATCTGAATAAGAACCGTGATTTGCATCGTGCATTACCGACATTCCAATTCCTGAAATGGCTACGCCCATAACTGCCCACGATGCAACAATTGCCGGTGTAGATGTAATAACTCCAGCCAGCATTAAACCAAGCGGAAACAAGTAACTAGACAATATAATCACCGACTTCAAATACATGCGGCCATCTGCATGCTTTGCAATTCCGTTGTCTTTGAAATAGGCATTTACACGTTGGTTAAGCGTTTTTGCAAAACCATCTTTATCTGCGCGTGGCGCAAACTTTACACGTTGAATAAGTTCTTGAGCCATTAGGCGGTTTAATGTGGGTGACTCAAAGGTCGTTGTTTATTCCTCTGATTTTGTCAAATGACGACCAAGTGGACAATAGTTACTAACTACAGGTTTAGAGGTCTATTATTTTCCCTTCAGTTTTTAACAAATTTTGAGGGATTGAACTTAGAATCACCGATTTTAACACCTCAATCATTGCCGTTTTAATATGTACACGATTGGTAACAACACTCACCTCCCTTACTGGTGGAACACCCTTAAATTCTCGAAGCAAATTACGCTGTTCCGAGTTCAAATTTAACGTTGCGAGATGAGGCAAAACCGTCATTCCACGATGCATTTCTACAAGCCGCTCTAAAGTTTCTAAAGAGCCGCTTTCAAACACAAAATTGTGGGTTTCGTCATTTTGGCGTGTCTTGCAAATGTTTAAAACCTGACTGCGCAAACAATGACCTTCTGACAACAACCAAGTATCATCCAAATCCAAATCGGCCATCTCAATTTTCGTCTTTGACCAAAGCCGATGACTTTCTCCAACATAGCCAACCATTGGCTCGTTAAAAAGTGGATATTCTTGAATCCCTTTTTCCTCTAGCGGAGTTACCAGAATGCCCAAATCGAGTTCATCCTTACGAAGTTTAGCAACGATGGTAGAAGTCTGTAATTCTTGAACAACTAACCTTATGTTCGGATATCCGGATTCGAATTTCGGAACAAATAAGGGTAACAAATAAGGAGCGAGGGTTGGAATAATGCCAATTTTCAGTTCGCCAGAAAGCTTGCCTTCTTGCTCGTGTACAATTTCCTTCAAACGTTCTGCCTCCTTTAAAATAGTGTAAGCTTGGGCAACAAGTTTTTCTCCCAGAGGAGTTGGAATAAGCGGCTTTTTAGAACGGTCAAAAATCTTTACACCTAATTGCTCTTCGAGTTTCTGAACCTGCATTGTAAGCGATGGTTGTGTCACAAAACACCTTTCTGCGGCACGAACAAAGTTTCTTTCTATGTCTAAAGCACGGATGTATTCGAGTTGTTGAATCGTCATAAATAGATTTTAACTATACAAATATAAATACTATTGATTTGACTGATATCGATATAATCATGACGTTTGAGCCATCAATAAATGTTTAACCAAAATCAATACGCATGAAAACTCAATCATATTTAGAACACAACAATATCACAGTAAACAACCTAGAAGAAGCAGTCAAGTTTATCCAAACGGCAATGCCAGAATTTGAAATCCGTGGAGAAGGCGCAGATAATCAAAGAAGGTGGGCGCATATCGGAACCAACCAATCTTATGTTGCCCTAACGGAAACAAACAAAGAAGTAACAGCTAGCGAGAACTATTTGACTCACGGATTTAATCACATGGGGTTTGTAGTGAATGATGTTCGAGCTGTTGGAGAGCGACTACGAGAAGCTGGTTACAAAAGCAGTTATCCGTTTACTGAGCACCAACACAGATTACGTGATTACTATTTGGATGCCGATGGAAACGAATATGAATTCATCCAATACCTAACAGATAAACCTGAAGACCGCAACTCATACATAGACTAACTTTTAAACTCATCTAGAAATGGAAACGAATCAAATCGGATTACAAACCGAACAATCAAACAAACTGGCGCAGGAACTAAACACGCTCTTAGCTAACTACCAAATGTTTTACCAAAACCTTAGAGGATTTCATTGGAACATTCAAGGACCAAGCTTCTTTGAGCTACATGTAAAATTTGAAGAATTATATAACGATGCGGTTATTAAAGTAGATGAGATTGCAGAACGTGTACTTACACTCGGAGAAACGCCATATCACACTTTTACGGCTTACTTAGAGTATTCTACAATTAAGGAAGCGGCTAATGTGAAAGATGGAAACGGAACGGTATCCACTACCCTAGCCAACCTGAAAACGCTCCTAGAAATGGAACGCACTATTCTTGATTTAGCAGGAGATGCTGGCGATGAAGGAACCAATTCTCAAATGAGTGACTACATCACGGAGCAGGAGAAAACAGTTTGGATGCTGACCGCATATCTCGGAACTAAATAGTTGGAACTGTTTGGTTTAGGTTGAGAGCCCTGCTTCACATTTGAAGTGGGGCTTTCGTTTTTAAAAGAGTTCCTTCAGGTTCCGCTGAATGGTTTGCGCCAAGGAATCGGTTGGTAAATCATTGGCATCGGTTCCAAACGGGTCTTCTATCTCTTCTGCAATCAGCTCCAGACTTGCGAGGATGTAGAAGATTAACACAACCACAAAAATGGTGGCGTAACCAAAGCTTGTAATAGCACCAAAAGGTAGGCTAATCACATACAAGAAGATGAATTTCTTGATAAACGCATTGTAACTGTACGGAATTGGCGTTTTCTTAATCCG
>JBMYXX010000350.1:0-2815 GCA_049608805.1 Flavobacteriales bacterium
CAAACTTGCCATGTTGCTCTTCTAATGCACCATTATTGTATATGGCATAGGAGTAGCCCTCTAGCTCTTGCGCGGAGCTGATTCCTTGATCTACAAAAAGGTCGGTAAACCCTAAAATGTCATCAATTTTTTCGGGTATTAACCTGATGAAAAGGACAAGGTTTTTGTTTGATCTAGCTGCTCTGATTTCTATTCTGGCCAGATAACCGCCTTTTTGATTTAGGTGTCCAACATACCTCAGCGAACCAGACATGGTAGGTCTGGCAACGTCATATTCAGATTGCAATTCGAAGTAATTTGGCCCTGTACGCTCTCGGTCGGAGACCATTAAACCACCCTCATTATTGTAGATGTCAACAAACGATTGATACCTGTTCCAGTGGTCGTAACTAAGCTTCTCGTTAATAATTGACAGCACAGATTCTGAGCTAATTGGAGAAGAAGTGAGCGCGGCTCTTAACTGCCTGTTGGCTTGAAGGTTTTCTGCAAGACTCTCAAACAAAAACTCGCTAATTGGGTCTTCTTGTTGATGCAGTTTTCTAGCAATACTCATTCTAGAATCGTGCTCATTATTGGTCTCTATTCCGGTTAGAATGATGCAAGCCAATAAGGAAAATGCGAAGATGTTTGGCGTGTGGAGGTAGATGCCAGATTGATTTTTCATCCAGTTTTGGACGAGCAGTAAAAAGCCAAAAACTAAACCACCTGCAACCGCTGTTGTAATGGCTAAAAAGTTGCCTCCAAGTAGAAAAGCTACCAATCCAGCACTGATAAAAAGTAAGATGAATGTTGGCGCAAACTGCCGATTTTCTGGGCTTACCAACTTCAACAAAAACCGAAAAATCAGGTAGTAGTTGAAGAAGATTAAGAATGAGGTAAGAAGTCCAAAAAAGCTGTAGATGCTTAGAGAAAATGGGTCGTTTAGATCTAGCGAAAAAGATGAGTTTACCACGAGGATATGCAGGCTCTCATGCACCGGCCAAAGGAGTAATACAGGCAAGGAAATGCCAAGTATTCTTTGCAACCATTTGTTGTTAATGGCTATGGTTGATTTAGAGATTCTTAGAACAATGAGCCAAAGGAAAATGAGGTGTAGAATGAAATCGCCAAGAGATGGAATAAGACTGGATGTGGCGTGGAGCGTTGGTGCAAACAATTCAAGCTCATACAAGCCTTTTGGGAGTTCCCACCACCACAATAAACCTCTGGCACAAACGGCCAGTAGCACAAAAAATGAATTGCCAATACGTACAGAACTAATTTCCGAAATCCAATTGGCGGCATGCCAAATGCTTAACAGAAGAAGAACCAAAAACGCCAGCCAAAGAAGTGTGTTCCAAGATGGTTTTTTGCTTTCGTTTACAGAAGATTCTCTGAGTCGTACCGAACTAACTTCGTCTATTAAACTGATTTCTTGAGAGTTGTGATTGCTTAGCGTAAATCCAAAATTTTGGTTGGCAGAGAATGTTGAATTCCAGCGATTTTTAACGTATTCATTCTCAAAATCATAATTGGTTTTAAGAAGTGCGTACGCTACCAATAGCTGCTCATCTGCAGCAATGGTTCGGCATAAATACCAAGCATTTTTTAGCTTAATAATTCCGTCTGTAGGCTGATGGCGCTTGTCAAAAGAAACGGCAAATGGAATTGCATTAGTGGTCCAATCAACGGCATTACCTTGATTGTAAACAACAAATCCAATGCCTTTTTCGGCCCATAGATGTGCTAAGTTTCTTAGCTCTACATCGCTTTCGTTAATCCCTTGGTTGAGTTCAAAAAGCTGATTGTCTAGTGCAAGAATTTCATCTAGAATGAGTTGAGACTCATTTGACTTTCTGTTTTCCTCAGAAAGGCTGCCGTTATAAACCCCAAGCAACCCAACGGCTACGGTTAACACTAAAAAAAGCAGGAGTTTTTTCACTAGAAAAATGCGATTTTGTTCAAAGATAGGGTTTGAACAAAGGCCATTCCACAATCATCGAACACTAAAGAATAAATAACAGAAAAGGCAGCCAGTGGCTGCCTTTTACTAAAACGGATTGCGGTAAATGTTATTCTACCACCAACCTAATGTTTTCGGTTTTATTTCCGAAACGAATAGCCACTAAGTAGAAGCCGCTTGGTAAGTTGGCATCAATGCTAGTTGCTGTTGTTCCAACAGAAATAGACTTAGTAAATACTGTTTGCCCTAAACTGTTTAGAACGTTAATTGCTCCAGATTCAGTAGTGTTTTCAAACCTCAGGTTAAACACATCTTTTGCTGGATTTGGGTAAACCACGGTAGAAATTACGTTCTCGTCAGTAATTCCTGTTGGCGTGCATGTAGCCGCCATTCCTGGGTCTGCAAAAATTTCTGTTCCATCTACCATAATGCCTGTTGCATTTTCAGAAAGCGTCCAACTTTCTGGCAGGTTGTTGTCTGCATTAGGATTGCAAAGAACAAGGCTGTAACCAGTTGCATCGGCATCTGCCCAAGCATTGGTATCATCAAAGTCAACGGTGTCCATTACAAAACCGTTTCCGTTTCTAAGAGCAATGCCTTCTCCATCATTACTAAGTGCAGTTCCACCCGACCATTCAAAGGATTCTACCCCGTACACCTCCTCAAAAACTAGAGAGTCTCCCGAGATAATCACATAAGCGCCAGCGCCTAGTACGTAATCTGAAGGAAAAGTGTATTCAATTCCAGAGCTGAAGTAAGCACCAGCTAAACTGAATTGATTTGATAGGTTCGGGTTGTAGATTTCCAAAAACTCCAATGAGTCGTTGCCGGCTTCTGGCGGATTGTACATAATCTCAGTTATAACTGGATTTG
>JBMYXX010000351.1:0-2815 GCA_049608805.1 Flavobacteriales bacterium
TTTTTAATGTAAAACTGACTTCCGTCTTGCGGAATGTTTGTTGTGTCCGGTTGTAGCGGGTCTTTCACGTAAACACGTAAGTAATAAATACTGTCAGGTTCAAACGTACCTGTGTTAAAATCGAACTTATGCTGATAGCTAACTGGCTCATTCAGGAAGCTTGGATGTGTTTCAGGTGAACTTAAGATTTGTAGGTCGTACCAAGTTGAAGCCGTGTCTTCAAAACCAATAAGGCCGCTCATTTCAACTTTGTTGTATTCGAGGTTTGAGGCTTGCGTTTCTAAATCGCTAAGGGCAAACCAAACGCTAACGTTTTGGCTTCCGACAGGAACATTTATTCGGCCGGTTAAATCGCACGCATTACCATCCGCTTCGGCATAAATACCTGCAATTCCTGGTTGTTGATTGTTTCCTCCGGGAGCATTTCCGAACATATCGAGCGCACCATTCATAATCCATGTGCTAATGTTTCCTAAATGCTCTGCCTTGTTTGCGTTCCATTCAGACTCTGGGTCGTAAAATGCATCAAGCGGCATAATGCCCGAAATACCATCAATGTCTTCGTTCAGCCTTAACCACATGATTGATTCTGATAGACTCTCTGGCTTTACTCTGTATTCGTAGGTGCCCGCTGGGTTATTTTTCACCACATCATGAAAAACAAGTGTATTATAGGAGCTTTCTATTGTTCTGAAATCTGGTTCGAAAGTTCCATCATGACAACCAGAGTTTGCGCATGTTGGTTTGAAAATATTCTGATGCAAGCCTACGAAGCTGGCAGGGTCAATATTCTCAATTCCAGTTGTGTCGTCTGGCGGAAAATTGTTTGGGTCATCAAACGGATTCTCAACATCAGGAGTACAACCAGAAAGGATAAAAAGAAGAACTGTAAACAGAGAAAAAGTGGCTTTGTTGAAGAAAATCCCCCGACTCAAAATGTTCCGCAGGCTCCACGTTTGAGCCACCCCCTTTGGAAGGGGGAACCAAGCAGTTTCTCCTTTAAAAGGAGGTGCCGAGGCACAGCCTGTACTGAGCCTGTCGAAGTAAGGTGGAGGATTATATAGAAAGAGCTTTTTCAAATCCTATCGAATAATGATTGTGATGTGGAAGAGACTAATCCGTTCCCTTGTACATCATCTTTAAATCCAAGAATTTCTGCAATTGTGAGGCAGTTATCGGCAGTTTCTCCAACTTGATTTCCAACACCACCAACAACCAAATTGCTTGGTACGCTTGGTCCAACCATTTGGGTGAAAACACGCTGGGTATTGGCATCTGAGTGGTCAAAGGCTCTCCAATCGTTTTCATCCTTAATTGGGTTCGAATTCAAGTTTCTTCCGCATTCTGGCGTTATCATCATCACCGTATTATTGGCCATTTCAGGAATAGAATTAATCTGATTCCAAAGGTGACCGACTGCATGGTCTGCACGATGCAAAGCGCGCAGATAATCGGTGTAATTGCTGTGACATGCGTCAACATTCCCGAGATTTAAAACAGTTAGCGTTGGCTTAAACCATTTCATAACCTCAACAGCGTAAGCTACTGTGTTCAAATCGCCATTATCAGAAACTGGAGGCCTGGCAATGTTGCCTCCCAAATTGTACATTTCTCGCATGAAAAGCTTTATGTTTTGCTTTTCATCTTCGGTATTGTAAATCGATTCAATGGTTCCGCCAACACTTTCAAAGTTGTTGTCAAGGAAATATTTCATCTGATAAATCGGATTCAATTCCTCTTCAGGATGGTAAACTTTTGCGTTAGATAAATGCTCCAGTCCTTGAGACCCGAACGTGATACCTGGCGCCAGGAAATTGGCTCCGTAATCTGCTCCATAATCCGCGTGAGTGCTGTAATTCATCAGCGGAGTAGAATTGCCAATTCCGTTACCAATAAACCAAGTTTTAGAGGCTGGCGTGCCGAGATGTCTTCTAGCGTATTCGAATATTGTAGGGTTAATGGGCTTTTGTCTCAGCCCTTGAGAATACAATGTGTTTCCTTGAAGCAAAGCATTCATTCCGCCATAATGCCCAGCGTGGCTACTTCTAACTTCTCTAAACAGCGTTCCTTGCTGTTGTAGTGTTGAACCTAGAATTTGCGGAATGGGTGTGTCGCCAGCCAAGTTGCCATCCGTTCCGTAAACGATTTTGTTGGTTGGTGGAGCTCCATCCAACATGTTATACATGATGTTTCCTTCGAACGGAATACCCTGACTTTGTCCGAGATATGTTTGCTCAACGCTTTCTTGCTGACGAACACCGCCTGCAAACATTACCATTACCACATGTTCCGCCAGTTGTGCTCCGGTTGCGGCAAACAATCTTCCCGAAGGGAGAATATACGGAGCCGCAAATGCTCCTGCTGTTGCCGCGGCCGCCTTCTTTATAAAACCTCTTCTTTTCATGGCCTAGTAATATTGATATTCGTTAGACAATGCAAAGGAGAAATAGACCAATTCTGGTCTAACATTTGGGTGTGTGTTTATGTAATTCTTGAAATATTGGCGTTCTGCTTCCGTAGGATTTCGTACTAAAAAACGGTTGTATGTTTCGGTTAGAAAGGCATCAACATCGGCACGCATTTCTTCATTTGTTGGAAGAATTACACCCGATTGATTCATGTAATTGCTAATGAGCACTTCGTGCACCAAATCCTTGTCTCCAATTGATTGAACGCACTGGCTGGCTTCAAACAAATTATCGCTAGAAAGCGCAGTTTGAAATAGGTTGGCGTACAATATTGCAATGTATTGCTGGTCTGACTTTAGCTTGGTTTTATTGGCATTTGCCGGAAGAATGGTTTGTTCGTTTACCTC
>JBMYXX010000352.1:0-2800 GCA_049608805.1 Flavobacteriales bacterium
TTTCTCTAAGTCAGGGTCTTCGCCAACCAAGCATGGCGAAATGCTTGGCATGGGCTTGCCAGTAATTGCAAACTCAGGTGTTGGCGATGTAGATTCAATTATCAAAGACACCAAAAGCGGCATTCTGGTTGAAGAATTCTCGAATGCGGCCTACGAAAATGCTGTAAATCAGATTGATGACTTGCTGAACATTCCAACATCTACGCTTCAAGATGCCGCACAGAAATATTATTCCTTAGAAGAAGGGGTTAAAAAATACCAAGAGGTTTACGAGCAAATCACTTCTTAGTGATGATACTTCTCATTCTTGAGAATAGTAAAAGCACGGTATAACTGCTCGGTAAAAAACAGTCGAACCATTTGATGCGTTAACGTAAGTTGAGATAACGCCATTTTCACGTTCGCTCTTTGATAAACGTCATCCGAAAAGCCAAAAGCTCCTCCAATCAGAAACACTATTCTTTTGTTTCCACCATTAAGCCATTTCTGCAACTTTTTAGAAAACCCAACCGAATCGAACTCGACTCCCCTCTCATCCAACAAAACGAGGAAATCTTGAGCGGAGAGACTTTCTAAAATGTACTTTCCTTCAGCAATTTTGAGTTCATTCTGACTCAATTTCTTGAAATGTTTAGGCGATTTCAACACCTCAGTTTCAAACGTACAATAGTGCTTAAGTCGCTTCACATAACGCTCAATTGCTCCTTTCAACTCTGCATCGTCAGTTTCTCCAACAAGCATCAATGATAACTTCATGGCACCCTCTTTGGTTGGAGGCAAAGTATAGATTTAATTTGTGTCCAGCCATATTCGTGTGGCTTGATTATTGCGAAACGGTATCTTAGCTAAAATGAAGAGATTTACTTCCATATTACTCACAATGTTCCTGGCCGTTTCGGTTGGGTTTGCTCAAAACGCAAACGAAACAATTAGTTCTGCTATTAAATTGGGCAATTACAAAGAGCTTTCTAAGCATTTTGACACCAAGGTTGAACTTACCATTGGCACTAAAGAAGACAGCTACAGCAAGGCTCAAGCTGAGCTTATTGTAAAAGATTTCTTCGCCAAAGGCAAGGTATCTAACTACCAAGTAATTCATAAAGGGAAATCCCCTGATGGTGCGCAATATGCCATTGGAACACTCACCACGGCAAACGGTGCATTTAGAACTTACGTTCTTACAAAGGATGTAAACGGAGCCATCCGAATTCAGCAGTTACGTTTCGAAGAGAACGATTAATTTTTTTCGATGACAATCGACCAAATTATTGACCAAGCGCTGATAGAAGATATTGGCGATGGCGACCACACATCTGACGCTTGCATTCCAAAACAGGCACAAGGGAAAGCCAAACTACTTGTAAAAGAACCTGGCGTAATTGCTGGAGTTGAGTTAGCCAAGCTGATTTTTTCAAAGTTCGATACAAGCCTTAAGGTTGAAACGTTTATTACCGATGGAAGTCAAATCAACGTTGGCGACATCATTCTAACAGTAGAAGGTTCTTCTCGTTCCATCCTCAAAACCGAAAGATTGGTGCTCAATTTCATGCAACGCATGAGCGGAATTGCTACCAAAACAGCAAATCTGAATAAGCTGATTGAAGGAACTTCAGCAAAACTTCTCGACACAAGAAAAACTACTCCTCTGCTTCGCGAATTGGAAAAGTTGGCGGTAAAAATTGGTGGCGGTGTCAACCATAGGTTTGGGTTGTTTGATATGGTGATGATTAAAGACAACCATATTGATATGGCTGGAGGAATTGAAGCCGCCATTTCAAGAACAAAAGCACACCTTTCGTCAATCGGAAAAGACCTTAAGATTGAAGTTGAAGTGCGCGATTTTGAAGAGTTAAATGAGGTTTTGAGAGTTGGCGGAATTCACAGAATTATGCTCGACAACTTTCATCCCGATGACGAGAAAAAAGCGGTCGATTTAATCGCAGGTAGGTTCGAAACTGAAGCTTCTGGAGGAATAACCGAGGAAACCATTCGGGCTCATGCGCTTTCTGGTGTTGATTACATTTCGGTTGGAGCCCTAACACATAACATCAAAAGTCTCGACCTTAGCTTGAAAGCGGCCTAAAATGGTCAGAAAGCTCATTGTCAAAATATTACGCCTTCCGATAATTCGGAACTTGATTCGCTTCACCAAAGAAGTTCGAATTCCTGGTTTTGACGGTTTACCGCTTTATGACGTAGCCGCATTCTTTATTAAAGGGCTTCAAAATGGTTGGATTGGGTTGCGAGCGTCAGCTGTTGCATTCAACTTCATTCTTGCCATTTTTCCTGCCATAATTTTTGTTTTCACGTTAATTGCTTACATCCCAATTGATGGTTTTCAAGAACAATTATTGGGATTAATGGAAGTGTTGCTTCCAGAAAGTGTGTTCGATTCGGTTAATGAAACCTTTGAAGATATAATCACCAAAGAGCGTGGTGGTCTTTTATCCGTTACCGTTATCTCGGCTTTGTATTTCTCCACCAACGGTTTACATACGTTGATTGACAGTTTCAACACTACATTTCATACCATAGAAAGTCGGCCTTACTTTATTCAGAGAGGCATTTCTATTTTGCTTACTCTGATTCTAACCATGTTCACATTTGTGGCAATTGGCCTCATCATTTTTGGAGAGATGGGAATGGATTTCGTAAAAGAACAAGGCTGGATTGAAGACAGCTGGGTCAGTTTCTCTCTGAATTTTGCTCGATGGATTATCATTCTGTCGCTTATGTTTTTCGCCATTTCCGTATTGTATTTCCTCGGTCCTGCCAAGCAAACCAAATGGAGATTCTTCTC
>JBMYXX010000353.1:0-2748 GCA_049608805.1 Flavobacteriales bacterium
GAAACTGGCTCGTTTGTTACAAAAAGAGTTTCATCTCGTGGCGTGGTAAACTCAGTTTCTGATGGTGGCGTGTAGGCCTGAAATGTATGCTCTACTTCCCCATCTTCATTATAAGTTGGAAGATCTTCGCCTTCTGTTACACCGTTGGTTTCTGGAGCTTCTTCATCAATAATCGCGTTTAGCTCAATATCAGATTCTTCAACTTTATAAGCCATTATTGGCTCAGTAAGTTCAGCGGCCGGTTCTGCAGTAACTTCTGGAGCTAAATCGTCTTCTAATTGATAGGTGATTATTGGCTGATTGGTAACTGCTTCAGGAGAAACGACAGGTTCAGTCACTTCTGCCTTTGGCTCATCAATTACTGGTTCGTCTTCAATTAACTGATGCTTGATTATTGGCTCAGATGTAATTGGAGTTGGTTCAATAAAATCTGCTTTAGGCTCTTCTGCCTTTTGAAGATTTGAATTCATTAAAACCGGACGCGTAGTTAAACCAGCAGGAATGGAGGGTTTCTGCTCAGTTGTAGGCGCTGCCGTAGGTACAGTTGTATGTGCTTGTCTGCGCGTATCAAGTACATGACGAACCACGTTTTCGCTTCCAGCAACCTTGTCTAGCTTATCACCGGAAAAACCAGTGGCGATAATGGTAAGCGTAAGCTTGTCTTCAAGATCCATATCGGTGCCGTTACCCCAAATAACATCGGCATCCATACCTGCTTCTTCCTGAATGTAATCGGTGATCTCGGCCACCTCATCCATTGTAACTTCATCTTTACCAGAACTGATGTAAAGGAGGATGTTGCTGGCTCCAAAGATGTTGTTGTCGTTCAATAGAGGAGAGGCAAGCGCTTGCTCAACAGCTTTTGTAGCGCGGTCTTCGCCAGACGTTGTAGCAGAACCCATTATTGCTACACCAGAGTTGGTCATAACTGTTCTAACGTCTTCAAAATCTACATTTACATAACCTTCTATGGTGATGATTTCTGCAATACCTTTTGCGGCAATGCTCAATACATCATCAGCTTGGCTAAAAGCCTCACCAAGCTTTAGGTTTCCGTACATCTCGCGAAGCTTATCGTTGCAGATAATAAGCACCGTGTCAACGTGACGCTTCAATTCTTCGAGACCTTTTTCTGCTTGAAGTTTTCTCTTTTTTCCTTCGAACGTGAAAGGCACCGTTACAATACCAACTGTAAGAATGCCAAGCTCTTTAGCGGCTTCGGCAATAACAGGTGCGGCACCCGTTCCTGTTCCACCACCCATTCCTGCGGTGATGAAAACCATTTTGGTGTCGCCCTCTAAAACTTCCTTGATATCGTCAAGGTTTTCGATGGCCGCATTACGACCTACTTCGGCTTGCGCACCTGCACCACGACCTTCCGTTAGGCTCGATCCCAACGCAATTTTCTTTGGCACCGGACTGGTGTCCAACGCTTGCTGGTCTGTGTTGCATACTACGAAATCAACGCCTTTGATTCCTTGCTTGTACATGTGGTTGACAGCGTTTGAGCCGCCTCCACCTACTCCGATCACTTTGATGATGGAGCTACCCTCTTTGGGGAGATTAAAATTCATCATTTCCTTAGCCATGTTTCCTCCGATTTATGGTTAATGTTTATTATTTGGGTTGTTTGTTATTCTTGTATTTGATGGCTTTTAGCCGCTTACTCTATTCCTTCATTCATCCATTTTTCAATCTTCTTTCCGAAGTTTCGGAGACTTGAAAATGGACTGCTTTCACTTTTTTCTTGAGCTACTTCTCTGGCAACTTCCTCCGCTTCTGAAATTGGTTCTTCCTCCGCTTTTGGCGTTTCCTTTTTAGCAACAGGCGTTCCTTCTCGGCCTTCTGCCCAGTCGTCAACGGTTAAGCCTTTACTTGCTAATTCGTCTTGAAACTCCAATCCTTTCATCACCAAACCAACACCTGTTGAGAAGATTGGACTGGTAACATCCTCCGGATTTCCGCCCGCTAAATGCTCGTTCGGGTAACCTACTCTAACGTCCATTCCCGTAACGTATTCCATTAATTGAGGAAGATGTCTGAGGTTTGAACCACCGCCAGTAACTACAATTCCACCAATCAGTTTTTTCTCGTAGCCAGAGTTTTTGATTTCGTAATACACATGCTCAATGATTTCTTCCATTCGAGCTTGAATAATGTTTGCCAAGTTCTTTAAGCTGATTTCTCTCGGCTCTCTTCCTCTAAGTCCAGGGATGGAAACAATCTCATTGTCCTTTGCTTCTGTGGCTAAGGCAGAACCAAACTTCACTTTCAATAATTCTGCTTGGTGCTTGATGATTGTACATCCTTCTTTGATGTCCTCAGAAATGATGTTCCCGCCAAAAGGAATTACAGCCGTATGGCGGATGATATTGTCTTGGAAAATGGCAATGTCCGTTGTTCCACCACCTATATCAACCAGTGCTACACCTGCTTCCATTTCTTCGTCATTCAACACAGCGGCAGAAGATGCAAGCGGTTCTAGAATTAACTCAGTTACAGCCAAGCCAGCTTTGTAAGCACATCTGTGAATGTTTTTAGCGGCCGCAACCTGACCAGTAATAATGTGGAAGTTGGCTTCTAAACGAATGCCGCTCATTCCTACTGGGTCTTTAATTCCCTGCTCGTTATCTACAATGTATTCCTGTGGAAGTACATGAATAATCTCTTCGCCAGGAAGCATTTGAAGCTTGTACATATCGCGAATGAGGTTGCGAACATCCTCTTTGCTTATTTCAGTATCAAGCG
>JBMYXX010000354.1:0-2739 GCA_049608805.1 Flavobacteriales bacterium
AGAGGTATTTTACCAACTGAAAAACGAAGGTTGTTTTACCATTGCTAGAAGCTGCGTAAATGAACCACGTGCCCGCCAGTTCTGGCAAGCCAATGGCGGCAAGCCATGCGCCAGTAAACTGTATTAGGTTTCGTTTTTTGCTTAGTAGATTACTCACGGTTAAGGCTTTCTTTAGCTTGGTCATTCGGGTTAATTACTTCTTTACAGATGCTTCTGGGCGCGTATAAACAATCAGTAGGTTTTCGGCACGGGTAAGGCATCCCATTCTATCCTGTCCGTGGTTGGCAAGGCATTGGTTTACAATCTTGTCTAGCAAAGGCTTTTCTTCATCCTTCATATTGGCAAGCAATACTTGGGTAATAAGCTTGCGGTAAAACTGTTGCTTGGTCTTCGCATCCTTGGGTACTATGGTGCTAATCTTGGCTCCAAACCGTCTCAAAAATTCAGCAATGCCCAGTTTCTTGTTGTCGAAACCACGCTCTAGCTTGGCGGCAAAACCCTCGGCTCCCATGGCGTACCATCCGCAAGAGTGCTCGGTAGCATTCCATAGGGCTTTTATCTCTAGAAAAGCAGAGTCGCTGAGGTCTCCAGCTTCATCCAGAATTACCAACGGACGGTCGAAATGCGAGAGGCCATAAACAATGGTGTCGAATATGTCGGCATGCCTGTCTTTCTTGGCAATGGGTAAGCCGATTTCTCTGGCAATAAGCCGTAGAAATTCGCCTTTGCTTTTGGCTCGACTGCAATCTATGTGGTAGGTTTCTGGAAGCGTAGCCGCCAACACCTTAGCCGTTTCGGTTTTACCGATGTCGGCATCATCGCAAAAAATCATAGAGCGGCTTTCTTCTTTACAGAACATGAGCTCTTGGCGCATGGCAAGGAAAACATCCGTTTCGGCTGTGTTCCATTTGCGTGTTCTGGAGTAAACGCCTAGTGCTCGGCCTAAGCCTATCCACTTCATTTCTGATAAGAGAGACGAATATCCTTTTAAACCGTTTTTGAACTTGGTTTTAAGCGAGTTGAAAGACGTTTCTGGAATTGCCCATTTACGAGCAAACATCTTATCGGTACGCTCGTAAATCTCGTAGCGAACCATCAGCTCCTCTAGTACAGACTCTCTAAACTCGTTTGTTACTTTAAACATGGTGGTGTTTTAGGTGGTTATGCTTTTTTAAACTCTGACTTTGGTATTGATTCTATCGGCAGAATGTGTGTTGGGTATTTCTTCTCGGTTTCGGCTTTGGCAGCGGTAAAAATGTTGTCGAAATCTTGCTGGTTCATTCTTACCATACTACCAGAGGTTTGCTGTGCTTTAAATGCGAGAAACATCTGGTTTACTCTTTGCTGAAAGAATTCGAGTGGTGCAGGTTCGTAGTCTTTCCAATCTTTTCCGCTCATGGGTTTTGTAGGTTTTAGGTTGTGGTTTAGGTTTTTGATGTTGGGGTTTTGAATGGTTCCTTCCGTTCATTTCGGGTCATCCTTCGATAATCTAAATGCTTAAGAAGGGCTATTTCACTCTCTTTTGTCAACTCTGTAATGTGTCTTGAAAAAGGACCAATTGATTGGTGTTTGTTTGTGTTAAGCTTCGTATTCATAATTCTTGGTAATTGTGTTTTACATTCTACTAGCGAGGTCGGTAGTGGAGTTGTACTCCTCTATTTCTTCCTCTTGGTCTTCTGTGTGGTATATTTCAGCAGGTTCTATATTTGGTCTATCCCGCTTGGCAATTCTGTTGATCACCACTTTATCAAGCTTGCCGCTTTCTTCTTTCACGTACTCATCAAACTCTTTGGTTTGCGCCTGTTGATGTGAGAATACTTTCCAATCTTCGGAGGTACGTTCTCCTTTGGCCTCGTTGTAGCGGTTTCTGCGTTGGCTGGTGCAGATAAAACGCTCTCCTTGGTACAGATGTACCTCTGGTACTTTTCCGTCCTCATCTGGTAACCAATAGGCTTGCACGCTGTAGTTGTTAACGCTTAGCTTAATCAGCGTCTCCACACTTGGCATTTCATATAGTGCATGGTTAACCGTGCAGCGTGAGTTACGTCTTACCGTGGTGCTGGTACGGTTGCCTATCATTTTCATCAAAACAGGCTTGTTTATCTCGGCAAGGTTTGGGTTCATGCACTCGGTAAGCACTTGCCAGCGGCTCATATTTGCAAACCGCTTTTTCTTGTGGTGTAGAGAGTCGTTGTAATCTTCAATTGCATTGAGGTCGTCTCCAACAAGCTCATCGTACTCGTAGCGTTTGCCTACAAACTCGTTGTCTATTTTATCCTCATCCACTTGGTACGCTTCGCTACGTGCCCACCAGCGGCCAATGTTTGCCTGTGTCTTTTTCTCGGTACCGTATTTCTTAGACTTGTTGTAGTGCTCCGCTCGTTTTTCTTGACTACTAATACACCAGCGTACAAATGGGAAAAGTTCCTCCAGTTCTGCCTTGTATTCCTTTACCAAGTGAAACTCTACCTCAACCTCTAGCGGCATTCCCCAACCGTTGCGGAACATCATTCTAAACATGTCCTTTACGCAATCGATAAACAGGGCGTGGTCCTTGGTTTGACTGTAGGAGCGGCCTATAACCGCACCGCTAAGAACATCGTAAGCGTAGTATGCTTTTACACGCTTGTTGTTTTTCATTTGCCGTGGTAAATCCCTATCATCCATCGATATTTTAGAGAAAGCATAGTTTGGCAAATGGCGGTCCATGTGTGGCCTATGCACATCATTAAATCGCTT
>JBMYXX010000355.1:0-2739 GCA_049608805.1 Flavobacteriales bacterium
GAGACTAAGAATAGCCAACATTTCATCTTCATGCTGAAAAAATTCCACTATGTCGTTTAAGCATTCTGGACTATTGTTATAATCGTAATTCATATACGTGATTTGTGATTACAAGCAACTCTTTTTGTTTTGCTCTCATGAGATCTCAACACCCCACTTAGTTATTTAGCGTATTCGGTCTCAACCTCCTCACATACAAATCAGCCAAAATCCAAGTGGTAAAAATGGCTGACATAATGATGGAAAACGGAAGCGTGACGTTATACCATTCGGTAAAGTAACTGTGGTAACACAGATTGTAAAGCGGCACAAACATGATAAACCTTGCAATTTCTACCATGTAGAACCATGGCTTGTTTTCCATAATTGCACCAACAGAAAGTGTGCTCAGACAAATAAGGAAGAAAAACGCCACTTGATAGAACACTGTAAGGTTATCTAACTGCCCCATATATGCAGTGAGAAAATACGTAAGCACCAGGAATTGAAGTGCCACATAAATCTTTAAATGCAACGGAATTTCAGCAGAATATTTCTTCAAGTTCACTTTAGCCTTTTCGCCTGTTTCATTGATTTGTCCGAGAAGCTTGCCCAAGTATTCTGGCCCTTTGAAGAAAAGCATCAACTTTTCTCTAACTGTTTTCAATTGCTTACTTCCTTGCCACATTTCAGCATAAAAGTGAAAGTTAGCCCAAACCGTATTCCAACTTTTTAGCGAAGTTGTAATTCCGTAAACAGGTTCTTCTTTTTCATCAATGTATGTTCCGTGAAATCTATCCCACAAAATGAAAGTTGCCGCATAATTGTGGTCTAAATACTGCTCGTTTGTTGCATGATGAACGCGATGATGAGCTGGAGAATTAAAGATGAACTCGAACCATTTTGGCATTCTATCTATTGCCTTGGTATGAATCCAATATTGGTAGAGCGTTACAATTCCAGCCGCGGCCGCAAATGTCATTACATCAAATCCTAAAAGTGGGATGGGTAAGAATAACGGAAAGGCAATAATGTTGTGAAACCAACTTTGACGAAGCGCTACAGTTAGATTGTATTCCTCGCTCTGATGATGAACGATATGCGCTCCCCAAAAGATGTTGATCTCGTGTCCCCAACGGTGCGCCCAATAAAAGATGTAATCGAACAAAACGATGCAAAGAACTGCGTTAAGGAGATTTGCTTCTAAGGCGAAGAAGCCGAACGTATCCTTTACCCAAACAAAAAGCATTAGCAAGCCTGCCTTGGTTAATGCACCAATGGCCTGACTTCCAATACCGAGGTTAAGATTTGTAATACTGTCTTCGAAACTAAAATCCTTCCCTCCTTTTTTGAGGTAATTATGAAGGAGTTCGCCAAAAATGGATACGAGAAAAAAGGGGATTGCCCAGAGGATGTAATTGGGATTCATTGAGAAATAAAAAAGGGGTTAGAAAACTCTAACCCCTAATTTAACTCGTTATGTGCTTGAAATCAAGCAATTGTGATTATTTCACACTCATCAATTCAACATCAAAAATCAAATTGGCGTTTGGCTTAATCATGCCACCAGCTCCACGCTCTCCGTATGCTAAATGAGAAGGAATAAGCAAACGCGCCTTCTCTCCTACTTTAAGCAAAGCAATTCCTTCGTCCCAACCTTTAATTACTCGGTTTACACCAATCGGAAAGCTGATTGGCTCTCCTCTAGAGATTGAACTATCGAAAACAGTTCCATCATTCAAATAACCAGTGTAATGAACCGCTACAGTTGAACCAGCAGTAACCGCAGTTCCTTCTGTTGTATTCAATCTAATGTAACGTAATCCAGTACCAGTAGAAATTGTGTCAAAACCAGCAGTTTCATAAGGAACTGGCTTTGCAACTTTCTTCACATCCATTAACTGAACATCAAAAATTAAGGTAGAGTTAGCCGGAATAGTTGGTCTATCCGCAGAACCATAACCTAATTCAGAAGGAATAATAAGCGTAGCAGAATCGCCAACATTTAGGTAGGCAATTCCTTCGTCCCAACCCTTTATTACACGACCTCCACCGAGTGGAAAAGAAAATGGTTTTCCTCTTTTGTAAGAATCATCAAACGGAGAACCATCCAATAATCTACCAGCATAATGAACCGAAACCTTGTCGCCACTTTCAGCCTGTGTACCATCTCCTTTTTTCCAGATGATGTATTTCAATCCTGAGGCAGTTGTGATTGTATCGTTTGTTGCTCCTGCGGTTTCTTCTGCTCCGTTTGAAGCAGCTTTGTCGTTACATTTTGTAGCAACCATTAACATCCATCCGAAGACAGCGATTAGTGTAATTTTTCTCATTCTAAGTTTAGTTTCTATTAATTGGGTCTAAGACATTTACCACTTCCAAATCGTAAACAACAACAGCCTTTTTAGGTATGCAATTGTCATCTCCAACCAGCCCGAAAGCGAGGTGCGAAGGTAAAATTATTTTGACCTTATCTCCTTCTCGCAAAAGCAACACAACCTCCTCCAATCCGCTCTCAACTCCACCACGACCAACCAAGAATTCTTTTGGTCCTAAATCATCAGAATTGTAGCAAACTTTACCCGTAAGCAGTTTGGTTTCGTAAGCGCATTGAATCACTGTGCCGGTTTCTACTTTTCTACCATTTCCGTTTTCATAAATGAGGTAACGCAGACCAGAACCCGTCTCTACCATGTCCCATTTTTGGCGCGACACGTAATTCTCAATGTCCTGATTTTCTATTTCCACCAGCGTCTTGTT
>JBMYXX010000356.1:0-2735 GCA_049608805.1 Flavobacteriales bacterium
GCTGCAACCACAATTGTAGTAATGAATGCGTGTAATCAACCCGAATCTTGCGATGACGTAATTTGCCAGAATAACGGCATTTGTGTAGAAGGAACCTGTGAGTGCCCTGATGGATTTTCTGGTCCAAATTGCGAAATAAGTACCTTTGAAAACGGTGTGTTTGTACTTAACGAAGGCAACTTTAACGGGGGAAATGCTTCGCTGTCTTTCTACAACAAAAACACTTCAATGCTATCTAATGGAGTTTTTACTTCTGTGAATACAATTCCGTTGGGAGATGTTGCTCAAAGCATGGAGATAAGAGACGGAAAAGGCTACATCGTAGTTAACAATTCCGGAAAAATTGAGGTTGTGAATTTATCCGATTTAAGTTCAGCTGGCACAATTACAGGGCTTTCTTCACCTCGGTACATTACTTTCATTAGCAACACAAAAGCTTACGTTTCTGACTTGTTCTCAGGTACAATTTCAAGCTTTAATCCGCAAACTTTGGCCGTTTCAGGCGGTGTAAGTTTTAACGGTCAGGTAGAACAAATGGTTGTGGTTGATGGAAGCGTAATTGCCGCAGGTGCTGGAGCAAACATGGTTTATAAGATTGACCCAGCTACGGATGCCTTAACCGATAGCGTTGATGTTGGCAAGGGGCCAGCTAATCTTGTTGTTGATGCTAACGGCAAAGTTTGGGTTATGACAAATGGTGGCTTTGGCACAGAGATGCCGAAACTGGTGAGAGTTAATCCAGCAGATATGAGTGTTGAGTTGTCGCTGAGCTTTTCTCAGGATAATTATTCTCCGGACCTAGAAATAAGCGGAGACGGAAACACGCTTTACTACATTGATGGTCAAGTTTTTCAGATGGATATTTCATCTTCTTCCTTGCCATCGGCACCATTTGCAACTGCTTTTGCTTACAAGTGTGGTGTTGATCCGATTGAAGGATTGGTGTATGTCTCTGATGCCGGAGATTTTAATTCAAACGGAAACGTATATCGTTACCAATCTGATGGCACGGCTGTAGATACGTTTGATCTAAGTGTAATTCCTGCGGAATTCGCTTTTACAGATTAAGGTGCAAATTGAACTCCGATTTAAGCCTCGTCATTTTATGGCGGGGCTTTTTCACTAGCCTTTTTCAGTCATTATTATCTGATTCAAGGAGCAAGCGGATTGCGGTCATAGGTGTTGTGTGGATTTATTGTTAAATTGTAGTTCGATTGACAAAAATGGCGATGTGTCGTTTTCTTATCTGTGTCGAGATGGGAAATGTTAATCTGGATTGAGAAGACATGGAAGGTGAAGCTAATTCCGAATTAAGAGGTTTACTTGATTTAATTGAGCATACAGATTATGCTGCGACCAAAATTCACGGAAAGCTTAGTCAGGATGATATTTTTAAAGGAATAGTTGAAGAGTTTAGCCCATCAGGACGTCAGCGCCTGATGTTTTTTATGTTGTCTGAGGATGGAAAACACTTCGTTGTTAAAGGACATACGTATCCGGCCAATCAAATTACCTTAATTGAAACCCTGATTCGGAAGAAGGTAATGGGGTTGGAAATTGCCTATCAAAAATTACCTATTCTTCATGCGGCCATCGAGAAAGGGGAAACCTATTCGTTTCCGTCAATTGATTTCGTTAAACAGTATTTCCCAAGTAGTCTCGTTAACACGGTTACCAAAATAGTTCGTCATACTAACCCTCCCACGTTGGTAAGCCCAATTCGGATAGGAGGTAAAGTGGCTGGACTAATGGCTATTGAGTCTCCAGAGGTCCCTGGCTACATGGACCATCTCAGGCTATCGGTTAAAAATCTTGCGAAGCATATATCATCTGCCATTGACTTAGCGAATCAACGACAAAGTCAACTGGATTCTGAACGAAGGTTTCGCGATATTTTTGATAATACCAAAGATGCTATTGCGTGTATTGATGAAGAAGGAACTGTGACAGCTTGGAATAAAGCAGCTCAAGAGATGTTTGGTTATTCAGAGAGTGATATTCTCGGGCAATCATACAGTATTCTAGTGCCGGAAGAATTTAGGGAAGACCGAACTCGAATGCTTAAACAAGTTCGAGAAAACGGTTTCGTAATTAACTACGAATCTATTCGGCAGAGAAAAGATCAACGATTGCTGACCGTGGAGATGTCGGTTTCTACAGGAAGCACAGAAAGCGGTGATTTAACCTATACAGCCATTCTAAGGAATATTACGGATAGAAAAATTGCAGAACAAGAACGTTTAGTGCGTGATAGAGCAATGGACGTGGCCCAGCAAGGCATAATTATTACCGATTCAACTCAAAAAGACAATCCGATTATTGACTGTAATCAAACGTTTGAAAAACTTACCGGTTATTCGGTTGATGAAGTGTTGGGTAAAAATTGTCGCTTTCTTCAGGGGCCAGAAACAGACCCAAATATAGTTAAAGAGATAGCTAATGCGGTTAAAAAAGGGAACGACTTTAAGTGTGAAGTAATTAACTACAAAAAAGACGGAACCAAATTTTGGAATGAGTTAGTGATTACCGGAGTTCGTAACTCAAATGGGGAATTGGTGAACTACATTGGTATGCAAACGGATATTACCGAAAGAAAGAGTCAGCAATTAGAACTTAAGAAGCTAAGTGCTGCAGTGGAGCAAAGTCCAGCATCTGTGGTCATTACCGACCTAAATGGAAAAATAACCTACGTTAACCCAAGATTTGAAAAGGTAACAGGTTTTTCTAAGGAAAAG
>JBMYXX010000357.1:0-2726 GCA_049608805.1 Flavobacteriales bacterium
TCTCCGGAAATCACATCGCTTACTTGTACCCAATCTCCATTATCAAACTGGTAAACCCAGGCATTACCATCTCCATTTGAATTAGAAATGGCCAGAATACTTCCATCTCCATTCAAGCTACATCTGCTACCCAAGTTTATTACCGACCCTTTTGGAGTCCATGTATTATTTACAAGCGAATAAACCCAAGTGCGGCTTGTATTTCCGTAGTAAAGGAAAGCAATTGTGTTTCCTGTTTTATCCATGGTGGGTTCGTAAACAGACCCAGTTCCAGCTACTTCCGAACTCAAAATGGATTGACCTACCTGTTGCCATATCCCATTATCTTCTTCATATACAAATGCACCAGCACTACCCCCATCTGCTCCTACAACAAGCCTGTTTCCTGCGCCATTTATTTCAACGTTAACTCCGAAATGCTGACCACTCGACTGCCCTTCGATTGAGGAGCCAACCTGCTCCCACTCTCCGTTAACAAAATCGTACACGTTAACAAAACCAGATTCTACGCCATTCCCCAGATTTCCGTATTGAGAAGTAGCCACTACTCTATCTCCTGCTTCGTTAAGGGCTACGGCATAGCCAAAATTGTCGTAGTAGCCGTTATGAACACCTCCTAAAATAGGTGAGCCGAGTGGAGTCCAAACATTGCCTACGAGTTCATAAATATGAACCTTACCTGCCTGACCAAACTCTCCGACCGCAATAATATCTCCAGTTGCATTAATGGAAACGCCCCATCCGTATCCCTCGCCAACTGGGCCGGCTAGGGTGTTGCCTAATTGAGTCCAAACGCCATTTTCTTCTTTATAAACCTTTGCATAGTTGCCGTTAGCACCACCAATCATGATGTCTCCAGCATTATTAAAATCAACCTTGTTTCCGAACTCAAAATCGCCATCACCTGGCATATCGACACCAAGCTGAACCCATTGAGCCTGTGTTATATTATGGAAAACGAAAAAGATTAAAACTTGGACAAAAAGATTCTTAAGCATTCCTATCTATTTAAATTATTCTTAACCGTTAAATGATGAAGTGCACCGTTAACTAGAGTCAGTCCAAAATTCTTCGAATCAAGCGTAGCTTGTGCGTGTACTTTCCTGTATCGACATTGAAAATGCCTTGATGGTCTAGTTTATCGATGCGCGTTTTACCAGCGGCATGAATGATAGCGTTCTCTCCTACCATCATTCCTACATGAATAATGTGTCCTTCGTCATTATCGAAAAAAGCCAAATCTCCAAGTTCGGCTTCTTCAACAAAACTTAGCGTGTAGCCTTCTTCTGCTTGCTGATAAGCATCTCGCTGAAGCGGAATACCAACCATTTTGTACAAGACTTGCATTAAACCAGAACAATCAATTCCGAAAGGTGAACGGCCTCCCCACAGGTAAGGCGCATTTCTGAAAACCATGGCAAATTCTACCAATTGCTTACGCGCTTCGTCTGGGTCGGGATGATTTATCTCTCCATCAAACTCATACGATTCATCGCCAAAGGCAATATGACCTTGATGGTAGTTTGGGAGTGAACTACCCGCCACTACAGGAACCATAGAACCCGATTTTTCGTGCTTAACCAATTGAACTAAGTCTGAAGCGCAAACTGGCAATTTCTTGTTCAGCACCTCAAATGCATTTTTGTCAATCTCAACGAACTGCTTCTCGTCAATCCAACTTTGGTAGCCATCCAATCCATTACGAATCTGCCGCCATTGCTTGCGTTTTGCAAGAATTTCAAAACTCTCGCCAAATAGCAACTGCGTAACCATCTGACTTTTATCAGACGGCTCCTCCCTACACGGGATAACGCTCAGATTACAGATACCGTATTTGGGCATCTAGCTAAGTTAAACTAGTTCGAGAGTAAATGCGCTTGCACCGCCACCACCATTGCAAATTCCGGCAGCTCCTTTCTTCAATCCACGATTCTTAAGTGCATGAATCAACGTTACGAGAATTCGTGCACCAGAACAACCTAGTGGGTGTCCTAATGATACAGCTCCACCGTTCACATTTACCTTACTTGCATCTAAACCAAGCTTCTGGTTATTTGCCAAAGCAACAACAGAGAATGCTTCGTTTACTTCGAACAAGTCAACATCAGAAACAGACCAACCAGCTTTATCCAATGCTTTTGGCATTGCTTTAGAAGGTGCAGTTGTAAACCATTCTGGCTCGTGAGCAGCATCTGCAAACGAAACAATCTTAGCAAGTGGAGTTACACCTAACTCATCTGCTTTTTCTTTACTCATCAATACAACCGCTGCAGCGCCATCATTCATGGTAGAAGCATTTGCCGCTGTAACGGTTCCATCCTTCATAAAAGCTGGGCGAAGCGCTGGAATCTTCTCCATTTTCACGTTAGTGAACTCCTCATCCGTATCCACAACCAAAGCGTCTCCTCTTCTTTGCGGCACTTCAACTGGAACAACTTCATTCTTGAAAGCTCCAGCTTCCCAAGCTTTAGCTGAGCGCGTGTAGCTCTCAACAGCATATGCATCTTGGTCTTCCCTGCTGATATTGCATTCTGTAGCGCAAAGCTCAGCTGCATTTCCCATCGGGTAGTTGTTGTAAACATCGGTTAAACCATCAAACGCCAATCCGTCTAGCATAGCGATGTTCCCGTATTTCTTACCCAGTCTAGAACCCGGTAAATAATGCGGAACCGAACTCATGTTCTCCATTCCACCAGCAACAACAACATCGTTATCTCCAAGCATGA
>JBMYXX010000358.1:0-2720 GCA_049608805.1 Flavobacteriales bacterium
TTCAACCGCTCGTTTTCCCGAAGCAATTCTGCCAGCCGCATTAATTCTTGGGCCAATGATAAAAACCACATCGCTAATGGTTAACGGCCTATCAATCTTGGCATATTTCAGCATGGCCTGAATGCCAGTAGATGGACTTTCGTTTATCTGCTGAACCCCGAATGTGGCCAGAATTCTATTCTCGCCAGTTATCGGAACAATATCTGCGGCAATACTGATGGCGAGTGAATCCGCTTTCGCGTAAAGCCTTTCAAAATCTTCATTGTTTCTCTCGCAGAAAGCTTGGAGCAATTTGAACCCTACTCCACAACCACATAATTCCTTAAAAGGATATTCGCAATCTTTTTGCTTAGGGTCGAGAATGGCATGCGCCTCTGGCAATTCTAAACCTGGCAAGTGGTGGTCGCAAATGATGATATCTATGTCCAATTCATTCGCGTAAGCCACTTTATCGATGGCGCGAATACCGCAGTCTAGGGCAATAATCAGAGTAATATCGAATTCCTTGGCATAATCAATTCCAGCCATGGAAAGGCCGTAGCCTTCCTTATATCGGTCTGGGATGTAGAAGTCAATCTGACCTAAATCTTTCAAGAAACTATAAACCAGCGCAACCGCGGTTGTGCCATCTACATCGTAATCACCATAAATCAGAATCTTCTCACCGTTGCCCAAAGCTTGCTCAATTCTACTTACAGCTTTCTCCATTCCTTTCATTAGAAATGGATCGTGCAAATCATCTAAAGACGGACGAAAAAAGTTCTTGGCTTCATCGAAAGTTGAAATTCCCCGATTAATAAGTAGAGATGCGAAATCTTCTTTTATTCCCAAATCGGTACAGAGCGCTTTGACCATTGCAGGCTCAGGCAGTTCGGCATAGTCCCATTCCATTTCTAGCATACGATTAAGGTAAAATAAAAAGCCCCGTACCAATAGATACAGGGCTCAAAAATCAATATGATTTATCAATTAGATAGTCATGATATCGGTTTCCTTTTCGGCTAGAAGACTATCGACTTTATTAGAATACAAAGTTGTTTTGCTTTGAATCTCCTCTTCTCCACCTTTTGCTCTGTCCTCAGACAAACCGTCTTTTTGCAGCGATTTAATTTCATCGTTTGCGTCCTTACGAGAGTTTCTAATGGAAACCTTGGCTTGCTCGCCAACGGCTCTAGTTTGCTTTACTAAATCGCGTCTTCGCTCTTCAGTTAGTGGCGGGATGCTAATCCGAACAACTTTTCCATCGTTCCCAGGATTGAATCCAAGATTAGCTCTCATAATTCCTTTCTCAATCTCTTCAAGCAGTCCTTTCTCAAACGGCTGAATCATCAATGTTTTGGAATCTGGTGTATTTACGTTGGCAACATTTTTAAGTGGTGCCATTGACCCGTAATACTCAACCTGAACACTTGACAGCATCGCTGGATTTGCTTTCCCAGCACGAATTCTTGCTAGTTCATGCTCCAAACGTTCCATGGCATTTTGCATGCCTTCTTCTGCTGACTCAAAAATGAATTGTAAATCCTCTTCCATCGTTAAAATTTGTGCGAAAAATACTGATTTAGGCTTTCAACCTTCAACTAATGTACCGACAGTTTCGCCAGAAACTACCTTAGCTAAATTCCCACCTTCGTCCATATTAAACACGATAATCGGTAATTTATTTTCGTTGCAAAGTGTGAATGCGGTCATATCCATAACCTTTAAGCCTCTTTCAAATACTTCGTTAAAGCTGATTGTGTCGAACTTTGTTGCGTTAGCATCCTTCTCCGGATCTGCGGTGTAAATTCCATCTACGCGTGTTCCTTTTAGAATTACATCAGCCTCTACCTCAATTGCCCTCAAAGAAGCCGCTGAATCTGTAGTGAAGTATGGGTTTCCTGTTCCCGCACCAAAGATTACTACACGTCCTTTCTCTAAGTGACGAACCGCCTTCCTTCTAATAAAAGGCTCGGCAATTTCGTCCATCTTAATGGCAGACATCAACCTTGTTTTGATGTTTACATTTTCAAGCGAAGACTGCAAAGCCATGCTGTTTATCATGGTTGCAAGCATTCCCATATAATCTCCCTGCACGCGGTCCATTCCTCCTTCAGCGGCTTGTATTCCTCGGAAGATATTTCCACCACCAATTACTATGGCTACTTCTACACCTGCATCTACGAGTTCTTTAATCTCCCCAGCATACTGGCCAAGTCTATCATGGTCAATTCCGAATTGCTTGTTTCCCATAAGCGATTCTCCGCTCAGTTTCAAAAGCACTCTCTTGTATCTGTTTTCCATACTGCGATTTTAAACTTTTTAGGGCAAAAAAAAAGTGAACCGAAGTTCACTTTTTAATCTCTTTATTAACTACCAAGCGAAAAGCGCTTGAATGCGGTAACCGTTAACTCTGGGTCGGCACCTTTAAGGTAGTTAGCAACACTTTGCTTATTGTCTTTAATAAAAGCTTGTTCTAGAAGAGTGTTCTCTTTGAAGAACTTACCCAATCTTCCTTGAGCAATTTTCTCAGCCAAATCAGCTGGTTTACCTTCTTGAATAGCTAGGTCTTTACCTATTTCAATTTCTTTAGCAACAACTTCATCAGAAACTGACTCTTTGTTCAAAGCAACTGGCGCCATTGCCGCAGCTTGCATAGCTACATCACGTCCAAGTTCCTCAAAACCAGCTTTGTTTAATCCTACAATTGCTCCAACTCTGTTTCCAGGATGGTTGTAAGC
>JBMYXX010000359.1:0-2718 GCA_049608805.1 Flavobacteriales bacterium
AAGACAAAGCGCGTTCGGTACGGTCTAACGTACTTTAAAACCCTTCCAAGAATGTCTAGGTCAAATGCTTTTCCTGTGATTTCGCTCACTTGTTAAGGAAGATATTTGAAGGGTATTCCACTTTGGTCAAATATAGTCCGTGCGCGGGAACAGACCGCCCAGCTTTTGTTCTGTCTTTGGCTTCAATAATTGAAGCTAACTCTTCTGGTTTTACCCTTTCTTGTCCAATTTCTAGCATGGTTCCTACAATGGCTCTTACCATATTTCTTAGAAAGCGATTGGCCGTAATTCTAAATACAAGCTGATTTTCTTCTTCTTTCCAACTCGCAGCAAAAATGTTGCACATGTTGGTGCGGTTATCGGCTTTAGCCTTACAAAACGAACCAAAGTCTTGTTCTCCCAACAACAATTGGCAAGCCTTGTTCATCTTTTCGAGGTCTAGATTTACATTCAGTTTGTAACACAAATCTGACCCGAATGGATTCTTCAGTTTTGAAATTCTGTATGCGTAGCTGCGTTTAGTTGCATCAAACCGCGCGTGCGCCTCTGGCTCAACTTCAATTACTTCCTGAATGGCAATATGCGCATGAAGCATGGTGTTCAGCTTATGAATAAGGTGATCTGCTTCTAATGCTATTGGTTCTTCGGTGTCGAAGTGTGCATAAAATTCTGAAGCATGAACTCCAGAATCTGTTCTGCCGCAACCTAGAATACTCGTTTTCTTTTGAAGAATGATAGAAAGCTTCTCCTCAATTTCTTGCTGAATGGAAGACGCGTCTGTCTGAATTTGCCATCCGTGGAAACCAGTTCCGTTGTATGAAAGTTTGAGGAAGTAACGCATGTTTATCCGCCTGAGCGTTTTACACGAAATCCTTCTTCTTTCAGTAAATCCATCACTTTTACAACGTGGTCGCCCTGAATAATTATTTGCTGGTCTTTAGCTCCTCCGCCAACTCCGCATTTGGATTTTAGCCTTTTGGCTAAGTCTTTTAAGTCATCGACATGCAAATCTTGGAAACCAGTAACCAGCGTTACGGCTTTTCCTTTTCGTTGCTTTTTGTCGAGCTGCACTCGGAGGTCAAAAGTGGAGGCATCAAGCTCATCAAAATCAGCTTCAATATTGGTTTCTTCTTCCGATTCGCTTGGTTCTGTTCCGAACAGTGCTCCCAAACTTTCTAAGCTGTTTAAAGACTTCGGTTTTTCTTTACCCATTTGGCACAATAACTTTCAGCGAAGCTGGATTGATTTTAATTTCTACCACTTGCCCCAGATCAAATGGGTCACCGTCTAAGTGCGAAACATCATCGCGCTCTTGCGTAACCGTCATCTCCTTAAACTTGAACGTTTTGATGTACGGGCTTTGGTTCAACGTGCCTTGGAAAAGGCGATAAAACAGCAAGAAATATTGGTGGAATGGAAAAGGGTTAACCACAACGGCATCGAGCATTCCATCATCAACCAAAGCTTTTGGAGCAACAAGCGCATCGTTCCCGTATTGAGCCGAATTAGCCATACTTATTAAGTGCGCTTTTCTCTCAAACTCCCGTCCATCTGCAACAATGGAGTAGGTTTGTAATTTGTAGTTGAGTAACAGCTTTAACCCAAGCATGAAATACTTGAAAAAGCCTCGCATTTTCTGTTTATGAAAGGCATCTGCAACCGCTGCATCAAATCCAACCCCGGCCATATTCATAAACGCTTTTCCGTTGGCTAGGCCTGTGTCAATTGTTCTAAAGTTGAAGTTGTTGATGTTTTCAACCGCTTTCTTCGGGTTTAATGAAATTCCCAATGATCTAGACAATCCGTTGCCAGATCCCGCAGGAATAATTCCTAGAGCTACATCGGTTCCTGCCAAGGTGGCGCCAACTTCGTTAATAGAGCCATCTCCACCAGCAATTATTACAGCTTTGCAGCCAGCCTGAATGGCTTGATTTGTTAACTCAATGGCGTGCCTGTGATGCTGCGTTTTAACTAACTCAAAGTCAAATTTGTCTGTGTCTAGATGCTCGTCTATCATACGGAGCGCTTTTTTGCGCCTTCCGCTACCCGAAACAGGATTTACTATGATGCGAATCTTCGTCTTCATTCTTTCTCTTTGGACCAAGACTCAACGGTCATTTTGTTCTCGTTTAATGCCTTAGAATACGTCTGGATAAATCCTTTCAGATACTTTTCGTTCTCAGAATAGTTGAAATTTTCGGATTCTACCAGGTTATGATGCAATAATTCGTCAGCATTTACATCATAGGCAAAGTTGGTGTTTTCCCCGTCAAAACAAATCAATTTTTCATTTCTGAAAATCTGATGTTGGTCATGCTTAAATGCAACAGCAGTATGACTAGCCAGTGTGTCAAATGCATTAACTCCAAAGCTGAAAAACGGTTCATTGTAATCAAGTAAATCCAATACCGTGGGCATAATGTCTATTTGCTGAACTATCTGATTTTGAACCGAAGGTTGAAGAGTTCCTGCGGGATGAAAAAGTATGATTGGAATTTTTAACGAACCCAGTTTCGTTTGAAATTCTTGGTTTTCTGATAATGAAGTATGGTCTGCCGTAATGACAAAAAGCGTGTTTTTGTACCAATCTGTTTTAGAAGCCTTCTTGAAAAATTCTCTTAAAGATTGATCTGTATAACCAACACTTTCGTGTATTGGTAAAGTTCCTTTTGGGAATTTGTTCTTGTATGCTTCAGGAATGGTGTAAGGGTGATGACT
>JBMYXX010000360.1:0-2714 GCA_049608805.1 Flavobacteriales bacterium
CAGCAACAATAACGGCAAGTACCTTTTTGCGGATGGAATGGAAAGCATGCAAACTCCTTATGCCGAAGTTGGGTTCGGAATTGAGAACATTCTCAAAATCTCTCGTATCGATTTCACTTGGCGAGTAACGCAGTTGGATAATTCCAAAACGCTTGGCTTTATCGTGAAACCGAGTTTTTACTTTAGATTCTAGGAGACAAACTCCTCAAAATCATCATTGTAGTAAATCATCACTTCCTCGCCTTTTTTGATGTCTCGCGTAGCGGCAAAAGTTTGCCTTAGCTTTTCCTTATCCTGAATAATCACTTTAGCGCTGAAGTTCTTATCATGATTAAAAAAGCTTCCTACATCGCTTAGGCACAAAGCATAGTATTCATCGCTCCAAGGAAACTCTAAGGTGGCAATGAGCTCGGGCATTTGCTCATTGTGGTGTAGGAGCGTTACATGGCTTACGCAAATTATTTCTCCCGCCTTAATATCTCGTATTGCAAAAACACCCTTTCCGTGAATGGGACTTTCCTGAATTTCTACGCAATCGTTCATTTGCCTTTGGTAATTTGGCGCAAGGTTAATGAAATCGTTCATCAATAAAGGAATTCACTGGTTGTTGCGAACTGCGCACAAACCAACGGTTTGCTCAGATGAGGATCGAAACAAGTACTTGAAAAAAGCGATAGAGGTCAATTCGGAAATCAAACATTGGCTTGAACATTCCAATTACGAGATGATTGGTTTGGGACAAAACTGCAACGCATCTTGGTACATTAAAGAATCAGGAAACAAGCAATCCTCCTACCCTTTCGATTGGATTTTCACCACGCCAGAAATCTTGTTAGATATACTTGATGATGATTTCGCGGCCTTCGTCCGAAAAGACCTTCTTATCCCGCATGGAATGGATGCCGGAAATGAGCGTTACCACGAAACACTTTACGGCCATAGAAACCCAGCTTCGCGAGAAGCAGATAGAGACTATCTTGTTCGATGTATAGAACGGTGGCGAACTCAAATTCAGGCTCAAAAACCCATTCTATTCTTGACTATAGTTCTCAACGAATCAGACAAACGAAAACGCTGGAAGGAAGGATTCACAAAGGAATTCGAGATGCCGACTAATCAGAAATTGGCTGATTTTAAACCACTTATTACCAAGCTCAAATCCTTGAATCCGAATTGCAAATTCTTGTTTATTGAACAGAAAACACAAGAACCATTTGACCTTTCTGCACTAGAGAAAAACGAGCACACTTTCTGGCTCAATTTCTCGGCCATTGATAAAAATACGGGCGTTCAATACATGCATCACGTTGACGATGAAGTAATGAAAACCTTATTAGAAAAAGTTGTTGAAACCAACCGGAATTAAGCGTTTTGCATCAAGTTAGAGAATCGCATATCGTTCCAACATTAGTTTTAAAAACTAGGCTTTCCGATTATGCAAAAGACATTTTCGAAACAATCCCATCCCGCAAGGGAATGAAAAAAGCCATTGACAAAGGCTGGGTAACCATAAATGGAAACAAGGCAAAAACTGGCGATTGGCTTCTTGGCGGAGAAACCATTGCGCTAACAATGCCTGAGGCTAAGACAAAACCCGTTTTACAGCTATCGCTGGATGTTCTTTTTGAAGATGATTTTCTTGCTGTAATCAACAAACCAGCAGGAATTGAAGTAAGCGGAAATGGGTATCGTACGGTTGAAAGTGCTTTGCAATTCAACCTGAAACCTAGTTCACAAAAAGACGCAGTTCTTCCACAGGCTATTCACCGACTGGATTTTCCGACCAGCGGAGTTTTACTCATTGGCAAAACATTAGCCACAATTACAGCGCTAAATAAGTTGTTTGAGCATAGAGAAATTGAAAAGCAGTATCACGCCATTTGCGTTGGTGAAATGCAGAATTCTGGAGCAATCAACTTACCTATAGATGGAAAGAAGGCCAGTTCTAAGTTTACGGTAGTCTCGCGCTTAGCTTCTCAAAAATATGATGGGCTAAATCTTGTAAAGCTTACGCTTGAAACAGGCAGAAGGCACCAGTTAAGAAAGCACCTTTCTAGCATTGGAAATCCCATTTTGGGAGACAAACAATACGGGGTTGAGGGAAAAACAATGACCAAAACCGGATTGTTTCTTCATGCCTCATTTTTGAGGTTCACGCATCCGGTTACGAATGAGGAAATTCTAGTCGAATCTTCTTTGCCGAAAAAATTCGGTAAGCTCTTTCCGTAAATCAATAGGGCAATTTTAACTTTGTTCTTCTGAAAAATGAATCAGCCACAGATTCGTTGATTTTCTCAGATTCTTCACGGATTTATCCGTGTAAATCTGTGCTTCTGTGGCTAAATAGATGTAGAATTGGAAACCCCAACACGGATAAATAAATTCCTAAGCGAAATTGGCTTTTGTTCGAGGAGAGCGGCAGATAAGTTGATTGATGCACAACGGGTTACCGTTAACGGAAATGTGCCAGAAATGGGCACAAAAATCACGTCTCAGGATGATATTAGGGTAGATGGAAAGTTGGTTGGCAAAACAGACACGAAACCCGTTTATATCGCTTTCAACAAGCCTGTTGGTATTGTTTGTACCACCGACACTTCGATTGAGCCCGACAATATTATCGAATACATCAATTATCCTTCAAGAATTTTTCCAATCGGACGTCTAGACAAACCGAGTGAAGGTTTGATTTTCTTGACGAACGATGGCGATAT
>JBMYXX010000361.1:0-2712 GCA_049608805.1 Flavobacteriales bacterium
GAAATTGGACGAGCTTCATCTGCATTCTTGCAATACCATGCATCAAAAAGCTGTAGGAAAATCCATTGTGTCCATTTGTAATAAGATGGGTCGGATGTTCTTACTTCTCGCTCCCAATCGAAACTGAAACCGATGTTATCCATCTGTCTTCGGAACGTGTCAATATTTTTAACCGTTGTCTTGGCAGGGTGCGTTCCGGTTTGAATGGCATATTGCTCAGCAGGTAATCCAAACGAATCATAACCCATTGGATGCAAAACGTTGAATCCTTTCAAACGCTTGTAACGTGCGTAAATGTCTGAAGCAATGTAGCCCAGCGGATGCCCAACGTGCAACCCAGCTCCCGAAGGATAAGGGAACATATCCAACACATAATAAGGTGGTTTTGCAGACGAATCTTCGGCCTTAAACGTTTTGTTTTTGGCCCAAAACTGTTGCCACTTTTTCTCAATCTTTTCTGGGTGATACTGCATACTTCAATTTTTCGAGCCGCGAAGTTAACGATCAGGTCTTCTTAAATCACGTTAAACTGGTAATCGTGGAGGGGCAAAAAGTGTAAATTCGTCCGATTCAACAGCAATGGCAACTTTGGAGGTAAACGCACATAGAAAACAGATTTGGCGCAGCAATTTTATGGCTGTTGTGAGTATTACGCTTGTGCTGCTAATGCTTGGTTTGCTTGGTTTGGTAATGCTTTACGCCAATGCGCTTTCTGGCTACGTAAAAGAGAATGTTGGTTTTACCATTTTCATGAAGGATGAAGCCAAAGAGGTGGACATTCTGCAGTTTCAGAAGTTTTTAGATGCTTCTGATTTTGTAAAAAGCACCGATTACGTTACGGCTGATGAAGCTGCCGAGCAGTTACAAGTAACGCTAGGCGAAGATTTTGTCGGTTTTATGGGTTACAATCCGCTTAAACGCTCGATTGACGTTAAGATTAACTCCGATTTTGCCAATGAAGATGGCATTGTAAATATTCAGTCTGACTTGCTCAAGAACCCGTTGATTTATGAGATTGATTACCCTGTTGATTTGATTCGGTTTATTAACAAAAATGTACGAAAAGCGGGTTTCATCATTTTGGGTTTTGTGGTGCTACTCTCGTTGATTGCCATCAGCCTAATTAATAACAATATTCGGTTGGCGGTTTATTCTAAACGGTTCATTATTAACTCCATGAAATTGGTTGGAGCCACCCAAGGTTTTATCAGACGCCCGTTTGTTTACGAGGGCGTTTCTAGAGGAGTTATTGGGGCCTTAATTGCCAATGTTTTATTGGCGGGTTTCATCTACATTACCAATCAGCATGTGCCAGAATTGTTTGGTTTAGAAGATGTTGAAATTGTATTTACACTATTTGGCGCAGTTTTGCTGTTAGGACTTATCATCTCGTTCTTAAGCACGACATTTGCAGTTCGCAAATACCTACGCCTAAACGCAGACGAATTATACTATTGATATGATAGAGCAAGAAAGCAACGAAAAGCAATTCGCTTTTGGAAAGGAAAACTACATTCTTAGCGTAGTTGGATTGGTACTCATTTTTGGTGGTTTTTTCCTCATGTCTGGAGGCGCAGCAGAAGATCCTGCCGTGTTTAATGAGGAGGTTTTTAGTACTACAAGAATTACCGTAGCACCGTTGGTTGTTTTGGCAGGTTTTGCAATTGAAATTGCTGCTTGCATGTACCGTCCAAAGTCCTAAAAATGGGTTTTTGGGAAGCCCTAATCTTGGGCATAATTCAGGGACTAACTGAATTTTTACCTGTTAGTAGTAGCGGTCATTTAGAACTTGGAAAGGTTCTTTTGGGTGATGATAGTTTGCCTGAAGAAAGTCTGCTGTTTACAGTTGTTGTACATGCAGCCACCGCATTAAGCACCATCGTTATTTTTAGAAACGATATCCTCGAAATTCTGAAAGGATTGTTCCAGTTTAAGTGGAATGAAGAGGCTCAATTTTCGGTGAAGGTTGTCATCTCTATGATGCCAGCCGCTATTGTTGGTGTTTTGTTTAACGACCAAATTGAAGCGCTTTTTAGTCGGCAAATTCTATTGGTTGGTGCCATGCTTATTTTCACCGGATTGCTCTTGTTTTTGGCAGATAGAGCCAAGAAAACAGACAAGAAAGTAGGGTTTGTTAATGCATTAATCATTGGCCTTTCTCAAGCGGTTGCCATACTGCCAGGAATAAGTCGCTCTGGAGCTACAATTTCTACTTCCGTTCTTCTTGGTATTGACAGAGAAAAAGCCGCTCGATTTTCCTTTTTGATGGTTGTCCCGTTAATACTTGGCAAAATGGCCAAAGATTTAATGGACGGAAACATCTCATCAGAAACAACCGATTTAATGCCGCTTGCTGTTGGTTTTACGGCCGCGTTTGTAGCTGGTCTTTTTGCTTGTACTTGGATGATTTCTTTGGTTAAAAAGAGTCAGCTTCGTTATTTCTCTTACTACTGTTTTGTGGTTGGAATTGGAGCCATTGCCGTAACTCTTTTCGTTAAATAGTCTTGGATAGTTTCAATTTTCCTGAAGGAGAGGTTCTGCTTTTCGATAAAGAATTCGGACTGACATCTTTTGCGGTAGTAAGCCGTGCAAGAGGCATCATCAAACGGAAATTGAATGTCCGCAAGATTAAGGTTGGGCACGCTGGTACATTAGACCCATTGGCTACAGGGTTGTTGGTTCTTTGCACGGGAAAAAAGACCAAAACCATTG
>JBMYXX010000362.1:0-2670 GCA_049608805.1 Flavobacteriales bacterium
ATTTCACCACACGGTCAAAATCCTTGGGTGCAAAATTGTCTGTCATTTGCAAGAACGCACGTCCCAGTTTTTCTTCCAATCCTTCGAAAGCATGCACAACTTCATCAACCTTTTTTTCGGTGTCTTTTAGCCTTCCCCAATGGCTCACGCTTTGTGCCACTTTAGGGAAGAAAACGAAGTTGTCTGGCGTTTTATCTCGCCACTTTTCAAACTGCGCTTTTGGAAAAATCCGGTAAAAAGTTGCGTTCAATTCAATACAATTGAACTGTGATGAATAGTAGGCTAATTCGTCCTTTGTTCCGCGCGGATAGAAATTCTTTAGGTCGGTTTTGTTCCACTTAGCGCAACCAACAAAAAGCTTAGGCTTCTCTACTTTGACGCCTTGTTTGTCAAGCAACGATTTTGTTCCTGGATGGTCGTCTAGCATTGAGAAATCAACGAGTTCTGGGTTATCTACTTTTCCGAATTTCATGTACAAAAAATTGAGCGTTCAAGTTAAGATATTAGCTTCTTAAACTTGGAGGAACTAAGCATTAACTTTGCCGTTAGAATACGATTATGTCGCTCAAAGAGAAACTTCATAGAATTGATGAGTTCCAAGCCGAAATTTTGGTTGCTGGAGAACTCGATGCTGATGTAAAAAAACGCATCAATTACAAGTTTCGTTTAGATTGGAATTACCATTCCAACTCCATGGAAGGAAATACCCTAACCAAAGAGGAAACGCGTAGCGTGATGGTGGGTAACCTGACCGTTGGAGGGAAACCGTACAAGGATGTAGCTGAAATGCGCGGGCATGATGATGTGGTGCAAGAGCTTTTGAAAATTGGTAAAGGTGAGGTTCGACTTTCTGAAAAGCGCGTGAAAGACATCCATCGTTCCATCATGTTTGAGGAAGATCCAAAAAAGAAGGACGAAATAGGAGAGTGGAAGTCGAAGGATAATTATGTGCTGAACTATAAGGGAGAACGTTTTGATTTTAAACCGCATAATGAGGTTGCGGACGAAATGCATAGCCTTTTGAATTTCCTCAATGCAAAAATTGATGGGCTAGAAGCGAATAAAGAAGATTTGCATCCGTTGGAAACTGCCAGCAAGTTTCATCTTTGGTTTGTTTCCATACACCCATTTTATGATGGGAATGGAAGAACAGCCAGATTGCTGACCAATCTATTCTTGATTTCACAAGGTTTTCCACCTATCATCATCAAAACCGATGAGAAGGAAAAGTATAATCGCTACTTGGCCGACATACAAGCGTATGGTGGTTCCACTGATTTATTTGATGAATTCTTAGCTGATCTGCTTATCCGCTCGCAACAAATGGTGTTGGATGCCATTGCTGGCAAAAGCATTGAAGAACCAGAGGATATTGATAAGGAGATTGATTTGTTTAAGAGAGGGTTTGAGGAAAAAACTGAATTTGAAGTTGAAAAAAGTGCCAAGATGGTTGCTGGCTTATTTCTAACTAGACTGTCACGGTTGTTTGGCTCTATTGAGATTAAGCATCATGCAATTTCCGAGCTGTTTTCAGAGACCATTTATCGTAGAATCGTTAATGATGATCTACGGTTTTTTGGTGATGGAAAAACTGTTAGTGAGTTATTGTTCAAGGTCAAAAATGGAGAGCCAAATGATTTACGAGATGTAAGGTTGGTTGCTGGTCGTGATATGGAACCAGAGTTAAATAGCGTTAACCTTTACATCAAGCATTCTGGGTTTAATCGTAAAGGGCTTGATTACTTTAACTTGAAACATCAAGTAGATATTAAGTTTGAGAGATATGTTTTTGCTGTTTCTGATAACTTTGGATTTAAGTCCAATTTCTCTTATTCCGAGCCACCATCAAAACAAGAAATGGATTTTATGGTCTCAGAAATGATGCGAGGTGTGATGGAAGAGATAAAGAAGAAATCAGGAAACGGCACCAGCTAGTTTTCTATTCGCTCCCTTTTCGCCTTTCTCAACCGCATCATTTGCTACGCGGGTATTCGGTGTGTCTATGTTGATGTTCGGAATGCGCTCCACGTATTCTGTTTCTAGACTGATATGCCCAAACTCCTCGGTTATTTTTCCGCGTAGCTTGTAAACACCTGGCCCACGGAAAGGATAACGCGTAGCCACTTCGGGAAACTGAACGCTATTAACCCATTGTCCTTCAAGGTCGATAAGATTCCCGAACGTCATGTACTTGCCGTTGCTCGTATTTGTGCCTCTAATATGTACCCGATATCCGATGATTTCGACCGTTTCGTTTACACGTTTATGAATATCGGCCGCAGTTGTTGTTGGCAATCCCGTTCTGTCAATCAAATCGAAAGGTGAAATGGTGACAGGAAAACCGATAAGTTCCATTTCGTCATAAGCATTTTCTAAATCGTGATACCAGAGTTCGGGTAGTTTGAATTCCTTTACCTCGGCATCGAACAATTTCTTTTCAGGCCTCGAGATTTTGGTATGTCCAAGTAGGAAATGCGCATCCCACAGTAGGGCTTTCTTGTCTAACCTTGTAAATCGACAAGCCCCAATTCTGATGAGAATTCTTAGTTGTTCTAACGCAATCGGTACGCGTTTTACAATATCCCGTAGGTCGATAAATGGACCGTTTTGGTGCCGTTCTATCAGCAAATGTTTAATCATTTCGCTTTCAATTCCATTCAGCATTCCAAG
>JBMYXX010000363.1:0-2669 GCA_049608805.1 Flavobacteriales bacterium
CCGCCCATTCCTCCAGGAGGCATCGGTGGCATACCAGCGCCAGCTTCTTCTGGCTCATCTGCTAACACACACTCGGTGGTAAGCAACATTCCAGCAATAGAAGCAGCATTTTCCAATGCTACACGGCTCACTTTAGTTGGATCAATAACTCCAGCTTTAAACATGTCTTGGTACTCATCTGTACGTGCATTGTAACCGAAGTCTTTCTTGCCTTCTTTCACTTTCTGAACAACAATACTTCCTTCTAGACCTGCGTTAGCAACAATCTGACGAAGTGGCTCTTCGATGGAACGAAGAACGATATCGATACCTGTTTTTTCATCAGCATTAGCTGGTTTGATTTTACCGATTGCATCGATAGTTCTTAGGTAAGCAACGCCACCTCCAGGAACGATTCCTTCTTCAACCGCAGCACGTGTTGCATGCAATGCATCGTCAACTCGGTCTTTCTTCTCTTTCATCTCAACTTCCGTTGCAGCTCCTACGTAAAGAACAGCTACACCTCCAGCCAATTTGGCTAAACGCTCTTGAAGTTTCTCCTTATCGTAATCAGAAGTTGTTGACTCAATTTGAGCTTTAATCTGACCAACTCTTGCAGTAATGGCATCTGCTTGTCCTGCTCCATTGACAACCGTTGTATTGTCTTTATCGATAACGATTTTCTCAGCAGTACCAAGGTCTTCCAAACTAGCATCTTCTAGTTTCAAACCTTTCTCTTCGCTAATTACCGTTCCGCCAGTTAGAATAGCGATGTCTTCCAACATAGCTTTTCTTCTGTCTCCGAAACCTGGTGCTTTAACAGCTGCAATTTTAAGAGAACCTCTCATCTTGTTTACAACCAATGTAGCAAGTGCTTCTCCTTCAACTTCTTCGCAGATAATCAACAATGGTTTTCCGCTTTGAGCAGCTTTCTCCAACACAGGAAGCATATCCTTCATGTTGCTGATTTTCTTATCGTGGATAAGAATGTAAGGCGTTTCTAGAACAGCCTCCATTTTCTCTGCATCTGTTACGAAGTATGGAGATTGGTAACCTCTATCGAACTGCATTCCCTCAACAACATCAACAGTAGTTTCGGTTCCTTTTGCTTCTTCAACAGTAATAACACCTTCTTTTCCAACCTTCTCCATTGCTTGAGCGATAAGCTTTCCAACAGTAGCATCGCTGTTAGCAGAGATTGTTGCAACCTGCTCAATTTTACTTGAGTCGTCTCCAACTGATCTTGAAATTTTGTGAAGCTCAGTTACAACTGCTTCAACAGCCTTGTCGATACCTCTTTTCAAATCCATTGGATTTGCACCAGCAGCAACGTTTTTCAAACCTGTTCTTACAATTGCTTGTGCAAGCACGGTAGCAGTTGTTGTTCCATCACCAGCAACATCGTTGGTTTTAGAAGCAACTTCTTTAACCATTTGTGCGCCCATGTTTTCAATCGCGTCTTTCAACTCGATTTCTTTAGCAACAGTAACACCATCTTTGGTTACTTGTGGAGCACCGAATTTCTTGTCAATAATTACATTTCGACCTTTTGGTCCAAGAGTAACTTTTACTGCGTTTGCAAGGGAATCAACCCCTTTTTTCAATCTGTCTCTAGCGTCCAGATCAAATTCAATTTGCTTTGCCATTATGTTTTAATTTTTTGGTTTGATGGATTAAACAACCGCGAAAATGTCAGATTCTCGCATGATAAGAACATCTGTTCCGTCAACAGTAACCTCAGTTCCAGAATACTTGCCGTAAAGCACAGTATCTCCAACTTTAACTGTCATCGGCTCATCTTTTTTTCCTGCTCCAACAGCAACTACTTTTCCTTTCTGAGGCTTTTCCTTAGCTGTGTCAGGAATGAAAATTCCTGAAGCTGTCTTTTCTTCAGCCGCAGCAGCTTCTACTACTACTCTATCGGCCAATGGTGTAATCTTCAATCCCATTTGTGATTTATTTATGGTTTGTAATTTTTGTTTGATGCTTGCCCCATGTCATAATTTGTGCCAGCGCTAAAAGGCGGACAATAGGGCTGAAATGTTGACATAAGCGCAAAAAAAATGTCAGAATGCGTGACATCCTGACATTTAAAAAAGTCTTCTGATAGTGATTATTCAACCACTGGGTCTCCGCCCAAATCATCTACTGGCGGTGCACCTGCGTTATCCATTTGCTCCTGAATAGCAGATTCTGTCTGCTGACCAGATTCGCCTCTATCAATAAAGAAGTTAGAACCCAAGGTTAAAACGATAAGCGTTAGGGTAAGGTACCAAGTAGCTTTCTCCAAGAAATCGCCAGTTCTTTGAACTCCAATAATTTGGTTTGACGATGAGAAATCGGAAGCCAAACCTCCGCCTTTACTGTTCTGAACCATTACTACTGCAACCAACAATAGGCAAACAACAATAATTAATATGATGATAAGTGTGTAAAACATGTTAGTCTTCTGTATTCTGTTTTTCCGCTAATTCTTTTAAACGGGCGGCAAAGTAAACGCTTTTTTCTGGGTATTTCAAGCTCAATGCTTCGTATGCTTGTGTTGCCAACTCATACTTCTCTTGTTGGGCATAAATAATGGCCAAAGTTTCTGTTACAACCGTAAAATCTTCTTCTTGGCTTTTAGCAGCAACTTTCTGCGGATTAAAGAACTCTGCTCGCTTCTTTGGAGCATCTGTTTGCTGCGTTAA
>JBMYXX010000364.1:0-2653 GCA_049608805.1 Flavobacteriales bacterium
CCGGCTCCACCATCTGCGGGCTGTCGTAAGCGGCCTGAGGAAGGGAGCTGCGTCCTCTAACTTTTACGCCATCTATGTAAGTATCGGTTGAGCCCGCACGGGTTCCTTTGATGGACCCAACCCTTCCGTCATTATCTGCAACGCCAACTGCTTGTGTTGTAATACTTGAAACCCCGCGACCAGCTAGCGAGCGAATTTCCTGCTTTCTTAGTCTTTTTTGACGTTTTGAAGATGAAATAGAATAGTTGGTAACCATTACTTCACTAAGCATAGTTGAGGCGGAAAGCTTAAAGTCAACAATCGATACTTGTTCTTCTAGAACTGGAATTTGTGTTTCCCTAACAGGAGAGTAACCAACTGTAGAAACCTCAACAGAGTAAGTTCCTGGTTTTATCAATGAAATTGAATACTTGCCATCAAAGTCCGTGACAGCTCCGGTAATTTGCTGACCGGAGTCAAGCAAAACCACGTTGGCAAACGGAATTCCTTCGCCCGTTTGTGAATCTGTAACGGTTCCGTGAATAGAGCCTAGGCCAGTTGGGTTTAATACAAATGAAGTTATAAGTAGGTGGCTAATTGTTCCTACTAGAATGTGAAGTAGCTTTTTCATGACTTTGGTTTTAAAGGGTTAATAATTCAGATGCGCTATCTGTCCTATAAAATTCCACAAGTCAAATGCTCAAATCAATTCATACTAAGAGGATAAGTTTCGATGCTAAGGCCAAAGATTTACGCACGGAATTGACGTTCTTTTACTTGGAAATCTGTCCCTTTAATTACAAGTCAAGCCGATATTTAGAATTGCATATAAATTACAGGTCTAACTGCCAACATGAACAGGGTTTGAGGCTGAATGAAGAGTTAGTGCGTGTCTTTCGGTAGAGCCGATTTCGTAGAGTCTTGTTTGGATTCGAACTCCGCTGGGGTGCCGTTGAAAATAGGTTTTTGCGCCTGTTGATAGGCCGCCTTTGGAAGGTTGCTCTCACCTCTAAGTTTTACCCCGTCTATATAAATGTCTGTAGTAGTACCTGTTCTTACCCGTTTAATGCTTCCAATCGCTCCGTCATTCGGTGCGACACACCTTGAACGAGCGTATGAAATAAACCTGTCGGCAGCCATGGTTCTAGTTATATGCATAATGGATTTACAGTTTTTCGTAACTGGTTCTACAACGGTATCAGTTTCCGACATCTGGAATTCAATCATCGCCATGTGTTTGGCATTAATTGACAAGCCTTGAAGTTTGTTAGTTCTGTAATAAGCGGTAAAAGCAGAAACGTCATATTCTTGATTTGCTCTGAGAACTTGGATTTTAAACATGCCGTCAAAATCTGTGGTAGCGCCTGTTACTTGCTGACCATTTCTGCTAACAACGATATTCACGTATGGAATAGGCTGACATGTGGCTGAATCAAATACGAACCCAACTATTCCACCGCTGCCCGATTGTGCAATTGCCGAGATCGAGGATAAAAAAGATAGGATACAAAGGAAGAGTGCAGTTCTAGGCAAAGACGTTGGATTTTTAAATTCTATTAAGTCAAAGTTGCAACGAAAAGGTTACCCAGGCAATTCAAAAACCATTATAAGTTTCATTTCTTAATTCAGTTTATAGTACAATTGTACTATTATTGTAGTCGATAATGGTTTTAGCGTACTAATGTCATCAACGAAGGAGCGAATATTAAGCACGGCTGTGGAGCTTTTCAATACTAAAGGCTTCGTAAGCGTGACCATGCGTGATTTAGCGAATGAGCTGGGCATGAGCCTCGGAAACCTCACCTATCATTTCAAAAAGAAGGAGGAACTGATGGAGGCGATTCATGATAGAATTATCGAAGAGCGGAATGTTATGCTCGATTCGGTGCAGATGATTCCTTCCATCGAAAACATCCACCGACAGATGGTGCCATTATTACAACTCTACGAGCGATATCGCTTTTTGCAACAAGATATTCTGGAAGTGAGCAGAGCCTATCCGCATTTGGCTGAGATTATGCGCGGACAGTTCAAGAACCAGATTAGGTACATCAAAGCCATTATCGATTATTCAGTTGGTTCTGGGAATATGAATGCCGAAGCAAGAATGGGGCAGTATCAGCAATTGGCTGAAACGGTTTGGATGATTATCACTTTCTGGTTGGCTCAGCGGGAACTAAGAGATCAGAAAGGAAACTTGTACAATCAGGCAAGAAGCTCAATTTGGAACTTGACGATTCCATTATTGACCGAAAAAGGGCTCGCCAACTTCAATAAGATTGATTTTAACGAAGAAGTAATAGCGAATTGAAATGCAGACAATTCAATCGAACATAAACACAAACACGCAGGTCTTCAAGGATAACCGAGAAGGCATGTTGGAGCTTCTCAAAAAGCTCGATGGACATATAGAAGACAGCCGCTTTCAAGGCCGCGAAAAGCATATTGAAAAGGCACGCTCACAAGGAAAGTTTCTTGCCAGAGAAAGACTGGATTTGCTTCTAGATCAAGATAGTCCATTTTTAGAATTATTGCCTTTGGCGGGGTTGGGGGGAAAGGGTTTCGGAACGGGCGGAACAACCGTTGGCGGCATCGGCATCGTTTCTGGCCGATTGGTGATGGTCATTTCCAATGTAGGAACGAACAAAAGCGGTTCTATCGATTTCGCAACGCT
>JBMYXX010000365.1:0-2608 GCA_049608805.1 Flavobacteriales bacterium
GAAATCTTTGACAGAGTTGCTGTTGAAGGCGGAAGCACAATGAACGAAGACGTTCAAACAACGCTAATTCCTGCTGGAGGCGCTGCAATGGTCGAGTTCAAAATTGATGTTCCTGGAACATTTATTCTTGTTGACCACTCTATTTTCAGAGCATTCAACAAAGGTGCATTGGGTATGCTAAAAGCAGAAGGAACTGAGAACAAATCCGTTTACTCTGGAAAACAAGTTGAAGGTATTTACAATCCAGAAGGAGGTTCAATTCAGACTATGCCAGGATCTGATGGAGAAGCACCTGCAGCTGCCGTAGCGGTTTCTGTAGAGGAAAGAGTGAAACTTGGAAAGCAAATTTACTCACAAACTTGTTTCGCTTGCCACCAAGCAGAAGGGCAGGGTATTGCTGGAGTGTTCCCACCACTTGCTGCTTCTGATTATTTGAACGATGATGTTGACAGAGCAATTGGTATTGTATTGCACGGACTTACAGGTGAAATCACTGTTAATGGCGACAAGTACAATAGTGTAATGACCGCTCAAAACCTAACAGACGAAGAGATAGCAAATGTGCTTACTTTCATCTACAACAGTTGGGATAATAACAAGACCGAGGTAACACCAATGATGGTAGCCAAGGCTAAGAGTGCGCACTAATAAATGTTGAAGTCTATAATTCTGTTCGGAATCCTGCTGCAATGTGTAGCAGGATTTGGGCAGGACTCATCAGAAATGAAAGCAATCATAGGGGGGACATTTGTCCCCCTTTATGGTAGCGATTCTTCGGAGGTTTATGTCCGAAATTTTGAGCTAGATGTGTATCCGGTAACGAACGAACAGTATTTAGATTTCGTAAAGAAATACCCCAAATGGCAACGGTCTAAGGTTAAGCGGCTATTTGCGGATGGAAACTATCTACGCAAATGGGCGAACGACACAACTCTCGGTTCGGAGATGTTGCCTAAGTCTCCCGCAACCAACGTCTCGTGGTATGCAGCCAAAGATTACTGCGCTTGCCAAGGGAAGCGATTACCTACTATGGATGAATGGGAATTTGCCGCAATGGCAAGCGAAAGCGAACCAAACGCTCAAACCGATAGCTTATTTAACAAGCGAATTGTTGAGAGCTACGAACTTCCCAAGACCTATAAGAATGAGGTAGGTTCTGGGCTTAAGAATTACTGGGGCATATCTGATTTGCACGGTTTAGTTTGGGAATGGACTAGTGATTTTAACTCGGTACTCATTTCAGGAGAATCTCGCCAAGATGTTGACACAGAGCGCAATTTATTCTGCGGAAGTGCCGCTGTAAACGCTACCAACCTTATGGACTATGCAGCTTTTATGCGTTATGCATTTCGAGGCAGCATTAAAGCTAATTACAGCATCCAAACCCAAGGATTTAGATGCGCCAAAAGTTTGAAAAAATGAAATTTTCGATTCGAATTGTTCTCGCCTTATGTTCCATGTTGCTGTTGTTTAACTCATGTTCTAACGAACCAGCAAAAACTGAAGACGCGATTTATCAGTGCCCGATGGAATGCGAAGAGGATAAAACCTATAGCGAAGAAGGAAACTGCCCTGTTTGTAAGATGGATTTAAAACCAATCGCAGAGGAGCCAGTTCCAGAAACTGGAGAAATATCCGATCAGTCGATTTTTAATCTGACATCCAAATGGAAAACGGAGGAAAATGAAACCATTGTGCTGGAAGATTTGAAAGGTAACGTGTTGGTTGTAGTTATGATTTATACCACCTGCAAAGCCGCTTGCCCAAGATTGGTGGCCGATATGCGAAACATTCATGATGTCGTGAATGATGAATCGGTGCGTTACATTTTGGTGAGTATCGACCCAGAAAATGATACGCCAGAACAACTAAAAGCTTTTGCCATTGAAAACCAAATGGACGGAGAAGAATGGACTTTCCTTCAAGGGACTGTTGATGATGTTCGAGAATTTTCTAACGTGCTCGCAGTTAAATACAAGCAGATTTCACCGCTTGATTTTTCACACTCAAACATCATTACCGTTTTTGATGAACAAGGAGTGCTCGCTCATCAACAAGAAGGATTAGGTGTTGACAATACCGAATTGGTTGCAGAGGTGAAAAAAATGACGGACAGCTAGACTCTTACGCTGTTCTTAGTGGTAAAGCTGATGTGAGCTTAAATTATGATTTAAATCACATTTCAGTTTTTGTTGTGGCTGATATTCAGTCGCTTAGACTTATTAACACCTCATTTTTTAGTAACGTTTATTGACTGTCTTCGGGTGAGGTTTATTGGTTGATAATTTCATGGGCATCAACAAACAAAAGAGGAACCCATGGCTAAAGCGAAGACCAAAAAAACCGTAACAGAAACACTAGTTGAAACACCTTCTTACCTCTATGATGAGGTGCTGAACGAGTGTTTGAAGTACTTTGATGGGGACGAATTGGCTGCCACTACTTGGATGAACAAGTATGCTATGAAAAATAGCGATGGTGCATATGTTGAAACCTCGCCAGACGACATGCATAAGCGTATGGCAAAGCAGTTTGCCAGAATGGAGGAAAAGCATGGTTCGGCAACAGCGTTAGGAGCAAAAACGGCATTGCTTTCAGAATATGGGCA
>JBMYXX010000366.1:0-2576 GCA_049608805.1 Flavobacteriales bacterium
AGCGTATCACTTTGCGCAAGTGTGTTTAAGCTGAAGTAGAATATTGGCAAATCGAGCCCAAGCTTTTTACTCCAGAATTTCTTCTGCTCCACTTGGTTTGCGGTTTGAGAACCAATTTCGCCTCCGCTCTGGGCGGCAACAACCATTCGTTCAACTGGGTCTCCGGGTGCGGAAACCATGATTACAAACCCTAAAAGGGTAATTGCAATTAGTGTTGGAATGAACACTAAAATTCTACGAAGAATATACTTGAGCATGAGCCTTTCTAAACCGACTTATCAGTTTGCCTCTGCTGCTGGAGCAGAAATACTACCGTTTGCAAGCAACTTCAGGTTATTGATAATAACCCCAGGACGCTCAAAATACATATCAGCATTACCAAAACGCTTATGAATAACGTTTCTTCTGCTTGATGCAAACAAGAACACGTAAGGTTGCTCGTCATAAATTTTAGCCTGAAGTCTTTTAACCATTGGATGTCTTACATCTGGGTCGATGGCGTACTTAATTGAATCAATTAGTGCATCGCTGCTTGCATCTCCAAAACCAGTAAAGTTAGACCCCTTAGAAGCCCAAGACTCGGTGTGCCAGATTTGGGTGAAATCTTCTGGTGCAGAAGAACCTGCCCATGCTGCTAGCATTGCATCAAACTTGTGGTTACGAGCATTATCATAATGTATTGCAAAATCGAGCGGTGTAATGTTGCACTTAACGCCTGCTTCGTACAACGCTTCAGCAATCATCTGAGCTTCGTCTCTCCAAGTAACTTGGGTTGTCATGTAATGTAGGTCGAACTCAAAAGACAATTTTTCACCATCAACGATTTTATCAAGGATGTTGTCTCCATCTGTATCAGTCCAACCTGCTTCTTCAAGCAAAGCTTTTGCACCATCTAAATCACGATCAATTAATGGAAGGTCTGAATTGTACTCTTTTTTCAGTGGAGAAACAGGTCCAATCATACGCTTGTTCTTGCCTCTGTTTAGAACCATGTTAATCTCATCGACAGAAATAAGCATTGCAATTGCTCTTCTAACCCGCTTGTCATCAAAGAACTTCTTGTGCTCAATTCCATCAGGACGACAGTTGAATCCTAAGTAAGAGTAGTTATATGTGTTTGTGAATCTTGAATGATAGTTGCTGTTAAAGTTGGCATCTCCTTGCAACTCCATCATCTTCTTAGTAGATAGGTAGGTTGATGCATCTAACGCTTGCGTTTTAAACTCTAGTGCCTGTGAGTTAGGATCTGTGTTTATCTTGAAGATGATTTTTTCAGGATAAGCAGTCTCATATTCCGTTGGATTGGTTAAATCACTAGTGTAGTGTCCTTCTTTTTTTACAAGTGTAAAAGACTGACCTGGCTTCCATTCTGCAAATCTGTACTGCCCCATTCCAACCAAGAACTCTGGTTTACGGCTGTATTTTGCATCATTAAACTCGGTTGCCCATGCGTTTAGAGCTGCTTCTGAGTTTGTATCGAAATCAGAATCGTCAAACTGAGCGAAAGAGTAATTTCTTAACGTTTGGTTCGGGTCCCAATATGTTTCTTGTAGTACTGGGTAGTCTGTAAGGAAGAAGATGTTGTGAATGTACTTCTTCTTCATTTTAAGGGTGAACTTCCTTGGGTTCTCAGCGTCAACAATAATCTCTTCTAAGTTTTCTAGATAAGGCTTAGCGTGAGGGTTATTAGTAAGTGGACACTTGTTTGCTTTAAATGTAAAAATCACGTCTTCCATAGAAAGCTGTGAGCCATCGTCCCATTTTGGGTCTTCTCTTAATTCGTATGTAAAAGAAAGCTCGTCTTCAGAAATTACTGGCCAATCTTTAACCAAATCTGGCCTAGCGTCAAGGTTAATAATGTCGCTAGCCATAATGTACTTCTGTGTGTAACCGTGTAAAAAGGTTTTTGAAGCAGAATTACCGTTTGTTGGATGCATGTCATCTGGTTCACCTATAAAATGATAAACCACGGTATTCTCGTCAGACCATGTTGGGTCAATTTCCGTAGCATCATCAATTTTAACATAAGTGAGTGCCCCAACCTCGGCAATGGCATCGTTGCTGGTGGCTGCACCATCAGAATTACTTGAATCTCCTCCACAAGAAACAAGGCCAAACATTGCGCTTCCCAAAATGGCTAATGTTGCAAACGATATTCTATTCTCTTTTCTATGCATTATATGATGTGATTAAATAAGGGCTGCAAATATAACATTAGCCGCTACTTTCAATTAGAAAAAGCCAAGTCTAGCAAGGATGAAAATTGGTCAACATTTTGACATGAATTTCTGTTGGTAGAAATAAAACTATTTATACTTTTGCAGCCCGCTCTCAAAAAGGTGTTTAAAATGCCTTTAAGAAATTGGTTCTTTAAACATGGAGAGGTGGGTGAGTGGCTGAAACCGCATGTTTGCTAAACATGTGTACGAGTGATCGTACCGGGGGTTCGAATCCCCCTCTCTCCGCCATAAGATATTGGGATGGTTCCCCAGGTGCAATTGCAAGCATTGAAAGCCAATAGTTTCGGGGTGTAGCGTAGCCCGGTTATCGCGCCTCGTTTGGGACGAGGAGGTCGC
>JBMYXX010000367.1:0-2571 GCA_049608805.1 Flavobacteriales bacterium
GAACAACATCTCCTGCCCACAAACTGCATGTATCAGGAACTGGTCACACAGGCATAGGTGTTAACTCAGGAACAGGAGTTAACACTTATCTAGACTTTGCTGAAAATGGAACGCTACGCTCTAACATCTATTGGAATGGAGCCGATGATGTTTTTGTGCTTAATAGTATTGGAGCAAATACTAGCATTAATAATAATGGAGGTAATGTAGGTGTTGGAACAGCAGCTCCTGCATATAAACTACACGTTCAAACTACCTCTTCGGGTGTTGATTTTCCTCTGTTTGTTAGAAACACAAGCCTTACTTCTGGAGATGGTGCTGGTATTGGCTTTGTTTCTGAACCAAACGGAAACTGGGTTAAATCAGGGATTTTTCATGAAAGAACAAGTGTCTTTGGTATTGGTAAGTTGCACTTACTAGTAAACAATAATGGAGACAACAGTTCTGCAACCATGGTGGATAGTCGGTTAACCATTCAACCCGATGGTAATGTAGGCATTGGAACAACAGGGCCTGCGGCTAAGCTTGATGTGGTTGGAGGGAATGTTGCCTTAAACAACGGCCAACTTAGACTAAGAGATGGTGCTGATGGTAACCACTTTCTGCAATACTCAAATTTTAACGGAACTGACGGGCCGGAATTAGTAGGCTTGTCTTCTGTAAAACTACGCCAAATTTCTGGTGGTAGTGTAGGTCAGTTAGTACTAAGAAACAATAGAGTTGGAATAAACACGGACAACCCTACTCGAGGTCTACTAGAGGTCAATGGGTATTACAACAATGATGCTAATGGTTTTTACTATTACGCCAATGGGGTGTGTTGCAATAGCGGGTCTGGAAGTGTTGATGTATCAATCTATGCAAGTCGTAGAGTTCAAGCATCTGAATTCAATGCTTTTTCTGATGCTAGAATTAAGAATATTGTTGGACTTTCTAATGGTTCTGAAGACTTGAAGTCTATTATGGGTATAGAAATTACCGAATACACTAAAATTGACCAAGCTGCCAATAAAGGCATAGAGAAGAAAGTAATTGCTCAGCAAGTTGAAACAGTATTTCCGCAAGCAGTATCAAGAGCAACAGATTTCATTCCTAACATTTACTCACTTGCCAATTTTGAAAATGGAAGAATTGAGGTGAAAAACGAACTGCAATCTGGAGACTTAGTAAAACTGATTTTTGAAGACCAGACAACGTTGTCAAAAGTTGAGCAGGCAGATGAAAATGGATTTACTGTTGATGTTGAGGGCTCTGGTGAAGTATTCGTTTATGGCCAGCAAGTAGATGATTTCAGAACTGTTGACTATGAAGCAATTGCAATGCTAAATGTATCTGCAACACAAGAGCTTTTTAGAATCATTACCGAGCTACAAACGCGTAACTCAAACCTAGAAGCAAAACTATCTGATTACTCTTCGCTTAAAAACGATGTTGAGTTATTGAAAGAAGCTTTAGGAATTGATTTACAATCGGCTAAGTAAGCTACAACTGGTTAACTCTTAACTTATCTTAAGCTAACTTAAAGCCAGAATACATTTCACAAATTTGATTCCATGAGAAACTACGTTAGTCTTATCCTTGCTTTAGGAATTTCCCAAGCACAAGCCCAAGTGGTAAATGAAGTGTCTGTTTATATTAAACCAGGTACAGAAGTTCACATATTTGAAAGCTTGACCAATTCAAACTCAGGTAATTTAGAAGTTGGAGAAGAGGCTTTGCTCTATGTAGATGGGGTTTTGTCTAACAATGGGACCATTACGTTCGAAAATGATGCTTCATTAATGAGAGGGGCAAACTCAACCGATGGAGGTAGTGGCACATACCAAGTTAAACAATCCGGTTATTTTGGAGCTGGTTATAACATGTGGAGTTCCCCAGTGGCTGCAAATAGTTCTGTACCAGGCACAGTCTCTTATCAGTATATAGAAGCTAACGGCACCCAATTTCATGGAGATGATTACCCCTCTGACCCAGGTTGGGCGAGCTATAATGGCACGATGACTCCTGGCAAAGGCTATGCAGGTTCTGCTGCTGGCAATTATACTTTCTCCGATAACGAAGCCAATAATGGAACCATAACTATCGGTTTACATCAAACTCCGTTTGACCCCTCTTACACGTCAGTTACTGGTGGTACACCATTTAATTTGGTCGGAAACCCCTACCCATCTGGATTAGATTGCCAAGCCTTAGTTACAGCTGGAGCTAACAGTGGAGTTCATGGTTCTCTTTATTTTTGGATTGATGACGGAAGTGCTGGGGGCAATTATAGTGCATCAGATTACGCAATTTGGAATTTGGTTGGGAACGTACCGAATACTGCAAATGCCAATGGAAGCGCAACACCTAACGGTTACATGAAAACGGGGCAAGGTTTCATGATACGAAACACCAATAGTGCAAACCTCACATTTAACAACGCAATGCGCGTTACTAATACAATGGCAAACGCATTTTTCAGAGTAAATGCGGAAGAGTCCCGGCTTTGGTTTAGTATTAATGGACCAACCCCAGCAGCGTTCAACCAAATTTTGGTAGGAGTTCTTGATGATGCCACAGATGGTGAGGATA
>JBMYXX010000368.1:0-2517 GCA_049608805.1 Flavobacteriales bacterium
GAATCAGGTAAAATTCAGATTTTACAAATCACCGATAAACAATATGAAAATATCACAACTTGAATAGATGATATTAACGACACCCTTAAACAATGGGAATTATCTGAATAATTAAAAAATTATGCCTACATTAAAAAGAAAAAAAGACGGACAAGAAAAAAGAGAGCTCCTACAGAAAGAGAAACAAGATAAAAAGCTTGCTAGGTTACGTACAGATTTTGAGGAAGAAGTTAAAATCAAGTTGGAGCGTTTGTCTCCAGCAGATTTTGAAATATGGAAGAACAAAGAACTTGGGCGAATAAAGGAAACCGAGTCAAAGAAGAAGATAGATGCAGAACTAAGACGGCAATTGGCTAGTGCCAAAAAGAATCGTCTTGAGGCGAGAGAAAGAGCCAAGTTTACCCGAAAGGTTTCTAGAGATATTGTGTTCTCAATTTTAAAATCCGACTCAACCGAAACGGTAATTTACAATGCCGATACGCTTGGTTTTTTCGCAGATGGCGAAGCCGAAATTGAGTACGGAGTTGAAGAAATGCGCATGTACATTAAGGGGCAGCAAGCTGGCCGAAAACACAAAGTAGCATTTGACGTTTTGCTTGGCGTAGGAGTTGGCGCGATAAGCGCAGGTGCCGGAGCGTATTGGGGCCCATCAATTCCTGCCGGAACCGTAATTTTTACTTCAATTTTCCATAATAAGATTAAGAACAAGGGTGGCGCTGACCCTACTTTGTTTGACAATGAAGCATTCCGAGATGGCTACGAACGAGCCGCTAAAAGAAAAAAGGCTTGGAGCTTTGTAAAAGGTTCTGTAGTAGGAATGGGATTCGGTATTCTAATGTGGGACGGATTTGTGCGGGGAGAAGGACTCCCAGGACCACGATGACCGCATGCGCGACCTATTCACGTATTTCGTTTTTGGCAGTTGGTGGGTAGCCCTTTGCGCTGCCAGCATGGGTTTACTCACTTGGTTTGAGCTAACCGGGAATTGGTGGAATACTCCACTATTCATTTTTATTCTCGGCTCTACGCTAGTTATCTATAACCTGAACATGCTCTCAGGTTTGAAAGAACTGCGCGAAATGGGCACGCATTCTGAACGCCATCATTGGTGTATGGAGCACGAAACGTTAATGAAAATCACGTTAGGAATTGGATTGCTCCTATCGGCCATTTCTGTCTTATTTCTTAACCCAGTTATCTGGTTACTGATGGCTCCGCTTGGGTTTGTAGCCTTGGCTTATGCTGCGCCAATTGTCAGAAGAAATGCAGCCAAGATTAGAATAAGAGAAATTGGCCTTTGGAAGATTTTCATCATTGCTGCGGTTTGGGCAGGAATGACGGCCATTTTACCTGCTGTGGAGCAGTTTGGATTAGAGCAATTGTTTGAAGAATTGAGTTGGAGATTAGCCGCTGAACGTGCCATATTCACCTTAGCCATCACCATTCCGTTTGATGTAAGAGACTTAATAAATGATGCCAAAAAAGGAATTAGAACTATTCCGTCAACCATAGGTTGGAAACAGTCTGTAATCCTGGCAGAAGTATTACTCGTTTTGTTTGGTATTCTAATTTACTTCCGCCTAGGGCCAGAAAGCTTGCTGCTTCTCGGATACGTATTGAGCATACTAATAACCGCCATAGTTGTTGGTTTTGCTTCGCCAAACAGAAGCGACATGTATTGCTCTTTTTGGGTTGAGGGAACCATGATTGTTCAGTTTTTGGCGGTTCTCGCTTTATGGAAATTCTAGCAGACAACTGCGTTTTCTTTTCTGCGTCTAGCAATTAAACTACACAACATGAAACACCTGTTTACATTCATCCTCATTGGACTAACAGCTCAACTCTTTGCTCAAGGAACAATTCAAAGTCTTTCAGTTTCACCCGAAAACCCAACGGTAAACGATGTAATTACGGTCTATGCCGAATTACAGTTTAGTAGCGGTGGCTGCGATGTAGAGAACCAAGGGCACAACGTAAATGGGCTTACCATAACGGCAAATGCGCACCATTGTGTTGGTGCGGCAACGGTAATTTGTCCTGTAACAGATGAGTTTGAAATCGGCCTTTTACCAGCAGGAGACTATACCTTTGATTTTACGCTTACCAGCGGATTTGGCAACCCAACTTGCAGTCCGGGAATTGTCCCAGACGGAACCGAACAATTGCAATTCACGGTTTCGCCAAACGTAGGTATAGATGAGGTTTTACTAACGCCAGACTTCGCCTATCCTAATCCAGTTTCTGATGTTCTTTACTTCAAAAATGGACTGAATGAACCTGCGACTATTACAGACATTAGAGGACTAAACGTTCTGAATGTAAATGCAGGAATTACCCGCATTGACTTGAGCAATTTATCTCAAGGAGTTTATATCCTCAGTACAGAATCGAAGCGATTGAAGTTCGTAAAGAACTAATCTGTTTGGTCTAAGTTATTGAGAAATAGCCGCGCCAAATTTGCCGCCATTGGGCTTTCTCTATCCATTCTTTCTGGGTGCCATTGCACACCAACAACAA
>JBMYXX010000369.1:0-2515 GCA_049608805.1 Flavobacteriales bacterium
TTGGCGATGCTTTAATGTATCCCGAAACTCATTATTTCATTGCACGTAAGAAGCTAAACGACCTACGGAAATACACACGGCCAACAATTGAGGAGGTACTAAAACACTTTGGGTTAAAGATTGAAGATTACAAATTCAACGGGCAGGATAACTACTACCAGCTACCCAACAAATCAAAAGTGTTTCTAATTGATGCTCCCTATTTGCCTAGCGACCCGCTTTACATGCGTTTCGGGTCTATGCAAATGACCAGGGGAATGATTGAAGAGGCTGGAGAGTTTGATGAGAACGCTAAAAACAACCTCTTTGCTTCAATAGGTAGGTGGAAGAATAACGAGTTCGGCTTATCAGTTAAACTGGTGCAGACTTGTAATCCGTCCAAGAACTACCTATACCGAGACTATTACAAAAAATCGAAAGACAACACCATTGAAGATTGGAAAGTGTTTATCCAAGCATTGCCAACGGACAATAAAATGCTAGACGATGGCTACTTAGAAAATCTTAACCGAGTATTAAACAAAAGCCAAAAGGAACGACTACTGAAGGGAAATTGGGAGTATGACGATGACCCTAACGCGCTATGCGAGTATGACGATATTCTAGAAGTGTTCAAGAATGACCACGTTGCAGGAGGCTCTAAATATATTACAGCAGACATTGCAAGACTTGGCTCCGATAAAGCCATTATAGGCGTATGGGAGGGCTTAAATCTCATTGAGGTACATTCTTTTGATGTAAGCCGAACGACTGAAATACAGGCCGCAATTGAGGCGTTGAGGGCAAAGCATAAGATTCCGACCAAACACGTAGTTGCTGATGAAGATGGTGTGGGCGGTGGAGTGGTTGACAATTGCAAGATTAAAGGATTCTTGAACGGGTCTAAAGCACTTGGCGATGAGAACTACTTTAATCTACAATCACAATGCTGTTACAAGTTAGCTGAGAAGATAAACGAACATGCTATTTGCATATCGGCTGACCTTACAGGAAACGAGAAAGACGAAATAGTTGAAGAGTTGGAGCAACTGAAAAGTTACGACCTAGACAAAGACGGAAAGCTGCGAACGCTACCCAAATCTAAAATCAAAGAGAACATCGGACGTTCTCCAGATTGGCGCGACATGATTATGATGAGAATGTTCTTTGAGTTGGGAAAGAAAGGACGAGTCCGTTCTTCATTAATTGGATAGATAATGCCAAAGCAAATAACCATAATAATTAACGGAGCAGAAGAAACATTCACCGTTCCAACATCATTACAAGATGTGAACTGGAGCACGTACGTTTCTGCTTTGAGTGTTGAAGATTCGGAAGTCAAAGGAACGCTGTCAGCATTAACAGATATTCCGATTGAGGTAGTTGAATCAATGAATGAATCAGACCTCGAATATATCCTAACGCTTTGCTCGTTCTTTTGGAACGAAGAACCAGAAGTATTAGAAATCCCAGAACAACACGCAAAAATCACAATTGACCAAGGAACTTGGCAACAGTTAGTTGATGCTGAACAGGAACTCAAAAGGGTTGGCGATGCTGAATTGCCACAAATTGCAGCGGCTCAAAAGGTTATTTCTATTTATACAACGATTGATGATTCTGAAATTCTTAGTGATGGCGTAAACATTTCAACCTTGCCAGTACCCGAAGCGTTAGGTTATTGGGTTTTCTTTCTCAATCAGTTCATGGCATGGCAAAAGCGTTGGAGCGACTTGTATAATTCAACTCCAGACGAAAACGAAGTTGCAGCAGACATTTCACGAATACAGCAATTTGGTTGGTTTGGAACTATTCACGCACTAGCGAAAGGTGATGTTCTGAAATACGATGAACTTCTAAAAAAAGAAGCGAATGTGATATACACTACCCTGCTTTATGAGAAGGAATTACAAGAATTTGTAGAACGAAAACGCAAGTTTGACAGCATAACGGACAATCCGAACGCTGAACAATAACTAATTTAGTTGTTTTTGTCGATATTTGTATTATGACTTTTCTGCAAGTGTTGAACATGGTACGAGATACGGCTAACGCGGTTAATGCAGATGGTACTTTTGTACATGGTCGTAATTCAGAGGCAGCAACTAAGGCAAACAAGCCCTATCCAAGGATTCACTTATTGCCGTTCACGCAGCAATCAGACCCAATTGAAACCCATCAAGTGAGGTCAAACATGTTCCTTCAATTTCACAAAGCAGATACTGGAGCGCAAGACAGCAAAGAACGTGAGGAAATACTTTCAGAAATGGACACGCTTTGCAATGCGTTTGTTGGCAGTATTACAGAGAATTACAGTAAGTCGGTTCAATTCGTAACAATAAGAACCGAACCTCAATACCAAGTTGTTGAAGGCGTAAGCGGTTACTCGTTGCAGTTAGAGATTCAAACGGTTAAAGGATGCTAACACCAAACGAGCATATCATCCTAACCAACTTTGCTGAAAAGATAAAGGCAGACATTCAACACGCTATTAAAAACAAGCGCGTTACCAAATTTGGAGCGGTTGATTCTAGTG
>JBMYXX010000370.1:0-2501 GCA_049608805.1 Flavobacteriales bacterium
GGTTACTTATCTGCCTTAAGGCGAACAAGAATTGGCGATTTCTCGGTAGAAGATGCCATCACAATAGACCAATTTCAGTTCCTACTTTTCGGAGACGAGTCGAAGGTCGATTGACCACAAATTGAACCAACAGTTTTCTTATTTTCGCGGCTTCACAAAATCAGGGCCCGTAAGCCCTACCACGCACATGAAATTATCACAATTTAAATTCGACATTCCCGAAGAGCTAATAGCACATCATCCAACAGATGACAGGGAAGACAGCAGATTAATGGTTCTTGACCGCAAGGCTGGAACAATTGAGCACAAATCGTTCAAAGATATTCTTGATTATTTCGATGATGGAGACTCGATGCTTTTGAACAATACAAAAGTGTTTCCAGCACGATTGATTGGAAAGAAAGAGAAAACCGAAGCACAAATTGAGGTTTTCCTACTGAGAGAATTGAACAGAGAAAGTTTGCTTTGGGACGTTCTTGTTGATCCTGCAAGAAAAATTAGAATTGGTAACAAATTATACTTCGGAGAAGACGATAGTCTTGTTGCTGAGGTAATTGACAATACCACTTCAAGAGGTAGAACGCTTCGTTTCCTTTTTGATGGAACGCATGACGAGTTCAAGAAAACCATTTTTGAAATGGGAGATACGCCTCTTCCAAAATACATTAAGAGAGAGGCAGAGCCAGAAGATGAGTTCCGTTACCAAACGGTTTTTGCAAAGCACGAAGGTGCAGTTGCAGCTCCTACGGCTGGACTTCACTTTAGCAAGCAACTACTTAAGCGTTTAGAGCTAAAAGGAGTAAACTTTGCGGAGGTAACGCTTCATGTTGGTTTAGGAACTTTTAGACCAGTTGAGGTTGAAGATCTTACCAAGCATAAAATGGATAGCGAACAACTTATTATCACGCCAGAAGCGTGTGATATTGTTAACGCTTCTAAAGATGCTAAGAAGAAAGTTTGCGCCATTGGTACAACTTGTATGCGTGCGTCAGAAACTTCTGTAAGCACAATTGGCCACATGAAACCATACGAAGGTTGGACGAATAAATTCATCTTTCCTCCTTACGATTTCAGCGTAGCTAACTGCATGGTTACCAATTTCCACATGCCACAATCAACACTTTTGATGATGGTTGCCGCATTTGCTGGATATGATTTCATGCGCGAAGCATACGATCAAGCCATCAAGGAGAAATACAGATTCTACTCTTACGGAGACGGAATGCTAATCCTGTAAGTATAGATAAACACTAATTTCAGTCCCGATTTTCATTTGAGAATCGGGACTTTTTTTGCCCATGAAAAAAAGCATGATAATAGTTGCAGGAGGTAGCGGAACCCGAATGGGTGCCGAAATTCCAAAGCAATTCATCGAACTAAACGGAAAGCCAATTCTGATGCATACGCTACAGAAAATGCATTCTGTAGATGAAAACATGCAGTTAATTTTAGTGCTGCCAGCTGCTGAATTAGACGCTTGGGAGCAACTTTGCTATAAGCATGATTTCTGCTTGCCGCATGTAATGGCCCAAGGTGGTTCAACGCGTTTTTTGTCTGTAAAAAGTGGACTAGAATTAGCCGAAGATTCCGATTTGATAGGTGTGCATGATGGAGTTAGACCATTATTCTCAACCGAACTCATTACTAGTCTGTTTGCCGAAGCGGAAAAGTCTCTTGCGGCTATTCCTGTAACGCCAGTAATTCAAAGTTTGCGTAAGGTTGATGGAGATGCCAACCAAGCAGTTAATCGCGAGGATTACCGTCAAGTTCAAACTCCGCAATGTTTTGCCGCACAGGTTTTGAAAAAAGCCTTCGCTAATGCAACACATGTAAACTATTCCGATGATGCAGCCGTTGTTGAAGCAGATGGAAAGTCCATCAGTTTAGTGGAAGGCGAATTGAATAACATCAAGATTACTACTCCAATCGATTTGCAATTAGCCGAATTGATAACTGCAAGACTTCCCGATTAGCATCGAATTAACATCTTGGTGTTAATAGAATGGGTTTACCAACCCGAACCTTTAGCTAGTGAGATGGGTATAATTGCGCAGAATGAAATTGGGTAACGCTTTGAGGGGAAAAAATATGCTAGGAAAAACGAAGTCTTTCGCACTTCAGATTACGCCTGTTCTCGTATTCTTATTTCTGCTTTTTTCTGAACCTGTTGCGTTGTTTGGTTTGTCTTCAGATGGCATTTCAGACCCTGAGGTTGATAAAGACAAATATCCGCACAAGCAATTCAACTACATCAATGTTGAGATTGACACCTCTTTAGCTTACGCACCATCCTTAATTAAAGCCGGTCTTATTTACGATTTCACCGAAAACCGATTGGTTTGGGAGAAGAATTTGGAGGATGAGTTTCCAATTGCATCCTTGACCAAAATGATGGTTGCGCTCATTGCCATAGAGCAAATTGACGCAGGAAATATCAAGTTAGAAGACATTGCCACCATCAGCAAACATGCAACTTGGGTTGGTGGTTCTAAGGTTTATTT
>JBMYXX010000371.1:0-2475 GCA_049608805.1 Flavobacteriales bacterium
AATCGTTATTAAAGTTTTAGATGGCAGAAAGTCCGATTAGAGAACATTTTAAAGCGCAAATAGGAAAAGAAGTTGCTGCTACACCACAAGGTTTCAGTGAGTGGCTTCAACCTAAAATGATTGAAGTTGAGGAAGATTCCATCACTATTGAAGTAAAGGTTAGGCCAGAAATGTGCAACCCAGTTGGAACTCTCCACGGAGGAATACACTCCGCAATTTTAGATGAAGTGATTGGAATGACAACTGCTGCGATGGGCAACGACACACACTTCGTATCCTTAAATATGACAACGGATTATTTACGTGCAGCTAGGGCAGGAGAAAAAGTTCGCGCCAAGGCTCAGGTTATCCGAAAGGGAAGAACCGCTACTCATTTAATTGGTCAGTTGACCAATGCCGAAGGAAAAGAACTTTCTCGGGCTACTCAGAATATGGTTTCTATAGGTAAACCAATGAAAATGTAATGCGGAAATTATCTGCTGTTATAATCACGTTCAACGAAGCGCGCAACATTAAGCGCTGCATCGAGTCTTTGCAAGAAGTTGCAGACGAAATTGTTGTGGTTGATAGTTTTTCTACCGATGCTACTCCAAGCATTTGCAAAGGACTAAACGTGCAGTTTCATCAGCGTGAATGGAAAGGATACAGCAAGCAGAAAAACTATGGAAACGGGCTGGCTTCAAACGATTGGATTCTATCTGTTGATGCAGATGAAGCGCTGTCTGACGAGCTCAAGAATGCAATAACTAAGATTAAGGCCGATAAGCACGAGAACTATTCGTTTAATAGGCTTACTAATTATTGCGGTAAATGGATTAAACATTCGGGCTGGTACCCAGATACAAAGGTTCGGCTGTTTAACCGAGTAAATTCAGACTGGAACGGAGATGTGCACGAAACACTCTCTGTTGATGCAAAATCGGTTAAAAAGCTAAAGGGCGATTTGTTGCACTACAGCTACACAACCGTTAGCGACCATGTGAGACGAACGGATGGTTATTCGACTCTTGGAGCGCAAGAACTTTTCGATAAAAACAAGAAATCGAGCGTGCTCAACTTACTGTTCAACCCGTGGTTGAAGTTTCATAAACTCTACTTCTTAAAACTGGGTTTTTTGGATGGAATGGCAGGGTTTACTATTGCGCTGATAACCGCTTACGGAACGTTTCTCAAGTACATTAAGCTTTACTATTTAGAGAAACCCTGATGCAGTTTTCTATCCTCATTCCTACATGGAATAACCTCGATTTTCTAAAATGCTGCGTGGAAAGTATTCGCAAGAATTCGGTTGAAAACCATGAAATTCTGGTTTACGTGAATGAGGGAAAAGATGGTTCTGCAGATTGGTGCAAACAGGAAGGGCTGAAGTTTATTCATTCCGAAGAGAACGTTGGGGTTTGCACTTCTTTAAACGCCCTTTTTCAAATAGCTACTAAAGACATTATTTGCTACGCGAATGATGATATGTATTTGTGCCCAAGTTGGGATAAACCTCTTATTGAGGAAATTGAGAAAATTGGACATGAGAAGTTCTATTTAAGCTCAACAATGGTGGAGCCAGAAGAGACTGGAAACAAATGCGTTTTGGCGCCATTTCCTTATGGCAAATCTCCATCGGAATTTGATGAACAAGGTTTGCTGAAGGCTTTGTTTCAGGCCAAAAAGAAAGATTGGAGTGGTAGCACTTGGCCGCCAAACTTAATGCACCGAAATATGTGGCTGTCTATTGGTGGCTACGGAGAAGAGTTCAGTCCAGGATTGTACTCAGACCCAGATGTAAGCATGAAATTGTGGCAAAATGGTGTTCGGATTTTTAAAGGAATTGGAGAAAGTCGTGCGTATCATTTCATGTCTAAATCTACAGGCAGAGTTAAAATGAATGACGGGAAGAAAACGTTTCTCAAAAAATGGGGAGTTAGTTCTTCTTGGTTCGTGAAAACGGTTTTGAAACAAGGCGAAGAATATTTAGGTCCACTTCCTGAAAGAGAAATCTCACCAAATTTGAAAGACAGAATTAAGGGTTGGTTGGCATGAGTACCAAGATTGTTTATTTGGCCCATACCCAGCAGCGAATTTTGGATGACGCGGTGTTTAGCATTCTCAACCTAGTTCATCAAGGAGTTGAAAAACTAGATTGCGAAATACTTGTGGGAACCGATAAGCCTGAATGCTTTGATGGATTGCCGGTTACCATTTGGCCAGTCTCCGAAGAACAGATTGAAGGTTGGAAGGGTGAGATTGATTTTATTCACCGTACGAAGCCTTGTTTTCTGGCGTTGGTTGCTGAGGCAAACCCAGAACACAACATACTTTATTTCGATGCAGATACGGCCGTGAAATCGAGCCTGCCAAAAATGTTGACTCAAATAGGAGGAGGCCAAGCCATAATGCATGCTTCGGAAGGCACTTTGGCAGAAGCTGAAATGCCAGTGTATAAGAAGTTACGGGTAGGGATAAAGTCTGGCGAGCTAAACC